>JAGPAO010000097.1 GCA_018063805.1 Synergistaceae bacterium
CTACAGCTCTCTGCACGGTGAATTCCCCGGTTTAAAGGGAGCCGTCTTGAATTTAAACACGGATAGGGGGAATTTTATCTGGGGGCCGCTGTTTAAAACGCTGTCCGGCAAAAACAGCTTGAAGGAAAAGTTGGGGAACTTCACCTTTGACGCGGATATTTCCTCCTTTTTTCAGGTAAACACACGCCAAGCGGAGCAGCTCTTTGCCTATGCCGCCGCTCTTGCGCTTAAGGATAACCCCAAAAGAATTTTGGAACTTTACAGCGGCGTGGGAAGCTTGACGGCGTTTCTTGCAAGCGGAGGGGCACAAATAGATGCCGTTGAAGAATGGCGCCCTGCAACGCGTTTATTGAAACAGAATATGGTGCAAAACGGCATTACCAACGTGTCTGTTCATGAATGCAGCGCGGAGGAGGCCTTTGGTACGCTGGAAAAGGGGTACGAAGTCGCGGTGCTGGATCCCCCTCGGAGCGGGTGCGATCGGCGTGTCTTGGACGGACTCGCACGTCTTGCGCCGCAAAAAATCGTCTACGTTTCCTGCAACCCATCCACACTGGCGAGGGATATCGCCGTTTTGGATGAACAGGGATACACACTCCAAAAGTTGGAGGCTTTTGATCTCTTCCCTCAAACGGCCCACGTGGAAACGGTGGCTTGTTTGGTTAAGGCGTAACCGTATCGTATCTTTTTTAGTTTATCGAAAAGGAGCGAGGTAGAATGGAGCATTTTTGGGGTTTGATTGATTCGGGTACGTATCGCGTCATTATGTTGACCATTCATCTTTTAGAGGCGATGGGGTTTGTCGTTATTCTTGCCTCTGCGCTGAAAGCTTTTGTCGGGTATTGGACCAACAAAAACGGCGACCCCTTTCGCTCCTGCCGCTTGAGCTTGGCGGAGGGCTTGGCTACGGGACTGGAGTTTAAATTGGGTGGGGAGATTCTCCGCACCCTCGTTGTGCGAGACATGCAAGAAATTGCTGTTTTAGGTGCCATCGTGGCGCTGCGGGTGGCGATGGCTTTAATGATTTATTGGGAGATCAAACAGGAAAAATCCATGGGAGATCATGACTCTGCCTAAGACGGTTCTGTGCAGCGGAGAAATTCTCTATGATTTTTTATCGGCAACTCCCGGTATGGGGCTCGGTAAATCGGAGACCTTTGAAAAACGCCCGGGCGGCTCCCCCTTTAACATCGCCGTGGGGCTGGCGCGGCTGGGGCAAAAAACGGGGTTTCTGGTGAAGATCGGGACGGATGAGTTCGGGGGCGAACTCAAAGAGCTTTTGCTGCAAGAGGGGTTAGATCCGCACTTTCTAGTTGAGGGTGCGGGGCAAAATACGACTCTTGCCATGGTCGCTTTGGATCTTTCCGGCAAGCCGGAGTTTCGTTTTTATCGAGACAACGCGGCGGATATTTCGCTGATTTGGGACGAGCTTCCGCCGATTGATCCGGCTCAGCTGGCTCTGTATCACTTTGGCTCCGTTTCGCTGATTGAGCCCCCCGCCTCCGAAACCTACATTCGCCTTTTCAAAAGAATGAAACAGGAGGGTGTTTTGACCGTTTTGGACCCCAATATTCGCCCGCTTTGTTTGAAGGGGAATGTGAATTTTAAGATGCGCCTGCTGGAGTGTATTTCCGAGGTGGATGTCCTCAAACTCAGCGACGATGATCTGAGCTGGATCTCGGGAAAGAATGACATCAAACAGGGATTGAGGGAGTTGCCCATTAACCCGCAGGGGTTGGTTGTCGTTACTGCCGGAGCCAATGGTGCTTATGGGTTCTGGCGGGGTGAAGAAATTCACGTTGACGGCTTTGACGTTAGCGTGATAGATACAACGGGTTGCGGCGACGCTTTTCTTGCGGGGCTGATGCTTGGCCTTGTCCCTTTTGCCCAATCCTTGACGTTATTGGATGCTCTTGCATTAAAAGAGGCGATGACCTTCGCCAACGCCTGTGCGGCTATCGTCGCCGCGCGCCGAGGAGCGGCCAACTCCATGCCGCAGTTGACGGAAGTTCTGCATTTCTTGAAAGAAAACTGCTAGCGAAATTCCCCGGTCGAATTCTTATTTCACCGCACAATTTCTATCTCTCAAAAAGTGCGTACCAGATCAACGCCAGATATTCCCTGCTGTAGTTGGTGGGCAGAGTGTAGGGCGCAGAGCGACTTGCCAGACCTTCTGCATCTAATCCCGCTTTTTTTGCGTAGAGACCGGCCCTGTAGGTGTGAAAGTTATTGGTGACATAGACACAGGTATAACGTCCCGCTCCCAATCGTGCATCCAGAAGCTCTTTACTGAACAGGAAATTCTCCTTTGTGCTGGTGGAGCGCCCCTCTTCAAGGATGCGCTTTGGCGCAATCCCTTTACGGATTAAATATTTTTTCATGGCGGAGGCCTCAGTCACTAACTCATCGGAGCCCTGTCCGCCGGAGACAACGGCCAGGGCTTTTTTATTTTCGCGCAAATACTCTGCCGCTTTATCCAACCGCAGAGCGAGGGTCGTCGATACCTGGTCTCCTATCAAACCGGCACCCAATATGATGACGGCATCTCTACCCTGTTTGGACACTTGTCGGGCATGGAGGGCAATAACGATTCCCAGGCCGACAAAGCTGATGCAGAACAATATAAATAAAACGCCCAGGGCACTCTGAATTGTTTTTTTTATGCGGACCATTCCTCCCGTAACGTGCCTGTGCTAGGGTGCAATATCTAGAAACTCGGTTTTAGCGTTTTCTTCGCGCACTTTTTTCAGAGTCCACTCATTTTCAAAAAGGACGACAAGCCGCCCATAGGCATCCACAACACACATCGTCTCATCAAAATATTGGGGCAGTTTAAGCTTGGTGTTCTGTGGTTGGATCCACCGGGCCAGCCGATATTTCAGCGGTTCAATCTTAACATCTACACCGTATTCTAAAAGCAAGCGGTATTTCAATACGTCCAATTGCAGGCTTCCGGCGACCCCGGTGATGTATCGTTCGGTGCCGAAGTCGGGATTGCGAAAAATCTGAACCGCACCTTCCGAAACTAATTGTTCTATGCCCTTGATAAATTGCTTTCGCTTTGACGCATCTCCTGCCCCCAAAATAGAAAAATGTTCGGCAGGGAACATGGGGATGGGATCGAAGTGAAACGGGTTTTTAGCATCGCAAAGTGTGTCGCCAATGTGCAAACTACCGGTATCAAAAACCCCGATGATATCGCCTGCGTAGACATCATCGACAAAGGAGCGATCCTGCCCCATAAATTGCTGCGGTAGCGGCAACCGCACCTCTTTACCCAATCTCGCGTTGTAGATACTCATGTCCTTTTCGTATTTGCCCGAGCAGACGCGGATAAATGCCAGCCGGTCGCGATGTTTGGGGTCCATATTCGCCTGTATTTTGAAAACAAACCCGGAGAAATCCTGTGATTGCGGCATCAAGGTTCCCTCTGTCGTGTTTTTTTCTGCCGGTGCGGGAGCCATTGCGATGAAATCTTCGAGGAAACTCTTGACGCCGAAGTCCTTTACCGCGCTTCCGAAGAAAACCGGTGTCAGCTCGCCTCTGCGAATTCGATCTAAGTCAAAAGGTTCTCCTGCCGCATTGAGCAAAGATAGCTCTTCCCTCAGGATAGAGGATGCCTCATTTCCGATCCGTTGCTCCAATTTCGTATCGTTTATATCCAGCGATTCGACGGTAAATTTTTCTGCACCGGAGGTGTGCAGCCTATTGAAAAGTTCAATCTGTTTTAGTTGTCTGTTATAAACGCCGCTATACTCACCATACGCACCCACCGGCCACGTTACCGGGCAAGACGCAATGCCAAGCGTTTCTTCCAGTTCATCCAGGAGCTCTATCGGATTTTTGCAGTGTCTGTCAATCTTATTGATAAACGTAAAAATAGGAATGCCCCGCATCCGGCACACACGGAAGAGTTTTTTTGTCTGTTCTTCCACGCCCTTAGCTGCATCTATCAGCATGATGGCGCTATCTGCCGCGATGAGAGTCCGGTATGTGTCTTCGCTGAAATCTTGATGGCCCGGGGTGTCAAGAATGTTAATTCGATATCCATTAAAATCGAAACTCATGACGCTTGAAGTGACCGAGATGCCTCGCTGTCTTTCGATTTCCATCCAATCCGATACGGCAAAACTTTTCCCTTTGCGTTTTTTGATCGCTCCCGCTTCTCGGATAGCAGCACCGCATAAAAGGAGTTTTTCTGTCAGCGTTGTTTTTCCTGCGTCTGGGTGGGAAATAATGGCAAAGGTGCGTCTTCTTGCTATTTCATTTTCCAAATTTAGATCTGGCATATTGCGTTTTCAATCCTTCCGTAGTATCCGAGCTATGATCCCTGCGATTGATGATGCACTCATGATATAATGCGCTTGTTTTAAAAAAAATACATCGAGTAAACACGTATTTTAGCAGGTGAAACCTCATTCCGCTGTATGGCGAACAATAAAATCCCCTCAGCCGTTACAGCTAAGGGGAAGATGCGAGCTTTCTTATTCGTTCATGCGAATACAGCTGGCTTGCCGATTAAGAAAAGAAGCTCACTCCATGTCGCCAACGTCATCGCGCCCCGGGAAACAGAAAGCAATGCTCTCTAAGAGTGTTATCTCTGTTTTTGCATAGCGGCTTTTGCGTTCTGAAACTCATCCTTAATTCCCGTTACATAATCGTTATTTTCAATCAGATCATAAACGGTAAGCGCGACAATTTTGGCGGCGATAATCACCGCATCACGCCCTCGTTCTGTTTTTGCTCCGTCTAAAAACTCTTGGGAGTGGGAAGAGACGTTCTCGTCTACAAAGGCAATTCGGATGCAAGCGCCGGGTAGTTCGTATGTTACGTTACCAAAATCCGTTGATCCTGTTTTTTCTCTTGATGGTCTGCGGACGGGGGCATCGATTCCTTCTGCGTTTTTCATCAGGATGTCATTTAACAGATGAACGGGCACTTTGCTTTCTAATGTTTTCTTGCAATCAATCATAGAACTTGTTTCTGTCATCAGCGATGCACCCTCTACGATTTTTTCGAAGCGCTGCATTACCGTTTTTAAGTAGTCCGAATTGTAGGAGCGAAGGCTGAACGATCCAACGGCTTTTTCGGGAACAACATTCGCCGGTCCGCCTGCGTTTAAAACCGTGTAATGCATCCGCGTATCCTCTTTGACATGCTCCCTTAAAAATTCGACGCCTTGAAAAGTAAGAAGCAATGCATCCAATGCGCTTCGCCCTTGGTCGGGCTTTAAAGCTGCGTGAGCGCTCTTTCCCTGAAAAGTCACTTCTAAGGTTGCCGCCGCCAAGGATTTCACGTCCGTTTGTGTCGCTGGTCCGCCGTGCATCATCAGTGCCAGATCGATATCCCGGAAATACCCTTCTTTCAGCATGGTGATTTTTCCGCCGCCGCCCTCTTCCGCCGGAGTTCCATAAACCACGAGTTTGTAGGGTTGCGAGATCCCTGCATCTTTTATTGTTTTTGCAGCTCCCACCATGCAGGCTCCTTGCATGTGATGGGCACACGCATGGCCGATACCCGGCAGGGCATCGTATTCGCATAATAACCCGATGGATGGGCCGCCCGTTCCCTGTTCATACGTAGCGCGAAAAGCAGTGGGTAATGAGCCTAACCCTTTTTCAACGATAAAGCCATCGGATTCCAGTTGTTTTGTGAGGCAATCAACGGCTTTATATTCTTGGAAGGCAACTTCCGGGTTTTCCAGAATATAATCAGAAATGCCCAGTAATTCTTCCCGTATCCGGTCAATTGCTGCAATAATTTTATCCTTCATGATCAATTCAAACCTTTCATTCTACATGGGGCCTAAGTGGATCATCTGTGCGATAAAGACGAGGACGCTGCCTACGATGAGCCATATCAAAAATAATTTCCACATAAACTTCATCCAGCGGTCATACGGCACATTCGCCGCTCCTAAAATACCCATCAGTGCCGTAGATGTGGGCAAAATATAATTGCTGAAACCATCGCCAAAGTTAAAAGCCAGCACAGCCGTTTGTCTTGATATTCCTACCATGTCCGATAAAGGGATAATAATGGGCATGGTTGCCGCAGCCTGACCGCTACCGGATGTAATCGCAAAATTGATTACATTGTTTACCCAGTACATCACGATACCCTGTAAAAATACGGGCGTTGCCCCCAAGACGTTCCCCAGAAAGTATACAATTGTGTCGATGATGCCGCCCTCGGTCAAGATGCTTGGAACGGCGCGGGCCATACCGATAATGAGCGCTGCCGAAACCATTTTCTTTGCACCCTCTGCAAAACATTTAGCAATTTTACTTGGATTATACCCGGCAAATCCTCCCGCCACAATTCCAAGGAATATAAACGCAGCGGAGCTCTCCGGCAATCCCCAATCGAGTTGTATGCCACCATAAACAATAACGCCCAGCGTTACCGCAAGAGATGCCATGGTCAAGCAGCCGCGGGTGGTGACCTCTCCAAAACTGTCCAAGTCTTTTGATTCGTTGAGTAAGGCATCGTTTTGATCCAAATCGTACATAGGACTCAATTCCGGATTGATCCGAACTTGTTTGGCATATCGAACCAAAAATATATTTGTCACGATCATGTACACCGCAAAGGAAAACGCGCGGAATCCAATGCCGGAGTACAAGGGCAGTTCTGCTAATTTTTGAGCCACGATGGTCGTGCTCGGGTTTAATGTTCCCGTGGAAAAGCCCACGGCACCACCAAGCAAGATAATGGAAACACCGACAATCGAGTCAAAACCCATTGCCCTTGCCATCATTACCGTGACAGGGGCAAAGCCGATAAACATATTGACTCCCTGTGTTGTGCAAATCAGTCCGAAGATTAATGTCAACAGGGGGATAAAAACAGCCTCCTGCTTGTAGAAACGTTTGGCTACTTTTCCGACAACCGCTTGCAATGCGCCGCTGCTGGTGATGACGAAAAAAGCACCACCCGAAATCAAAAGCAAAATAAATAAATCAGCCGACTTCACAAGACCTTCGATGATAAACAAAGGGGCTTTTAACGGGTTAACGGGCGTTGCTTCAACATATTGAAATGAAGCGGGATTGACGACTTTCAAACCGGCGCTATTTGTGACTCTTTCAAAATTACCGGCCGGGATAATCCACGTAAGAAAAACGGCACATAAAATAATGACGCCGATAATGACAAAAGTATGGGGCGCAGATGCCTTTTTTTGCTTCTTTTCCTCCATATAGAACACCTCTTTTTCTGGATTTTGTTCGGATCCAACCACGCCTTAACGGGAAACGCGCACTATCCAACCCTCCTCTCAAATTTTAAAAGGGGAGCGCATCGCCTAAAATAAAAAGGGCAAAAATCTTTAAGTCTATTCGTTTTTGGATCGAAGATTGAGTAATCGGAACAGTATGACGGTATTATAGGGTTAAGGGGAAGGGAAAAGAAATACCATTATTCTATGAGGTGCTATAGAAAAAATTTATGCGGCATGATTTATAACCGAATGGACTCAGGGAAACATTCGGATGTGACAAAGGTTATAAATTTTTCAGCGGCTACATCATTGAGTGTGTCTGCGGAATAGGCCAATACCGTTTCTCGTGTTAAGAGTTTGCCGTCAGGTGATATTAAGGGATAAAAGGAAAGGTTTTTGTGGTGTGTGATGTG
>JAGPAO010000018.1 GCA_018063805.1 Synergistaceae bacterium
ATATAACTCTGACCTTTAGAGATGGAACGGCGAAGGCCGCTGTTCAATCTCTTCAAATTAACCCTGTGGAGGTTCATTCGGATGCTTCCTGAAACGATGTACTGGAACAGCGCGATCCCGTTGCTTTCCCTCTTGGACCAGACAAAAATACCGCACGCTGTTGAGCACGTTGATTGCCGCACGTATGAAGAGGTTGCCCTTGCCATTGAAAATATGATTGTTCGGGGAGCCCCTGCTATAGGTGTGGCTGCGGCCTATGGCGTGGTCTTGGCGGCTGCAAAATCGCCTCAATGTGTAGAGGAAGCTATCCGCCGCCTTGGCGCGACTCGGCCAACGGCGGTCAATCTATTCTGGAGCTTGAAACAGATGGAGTCTGTTGCTGCAGCAGCGACTCCGGAATCGCTATTTCACGATTTGGAAGCTCAGGCGATCTGCATTCATAAAGAGGATCTTTTAATCAACCGAGCCATCGGAGAATATGGCCAACAGCTGCTTCTCGATAAGTGTTCCGTCATTACGCACTGCAATGCGGGTGCTCTTGCCACGGCCGGATACGGTACAGCTCTTGGTGTTTTTAGAGCGGCGCGCGAGAGAGGGAAAAAACTGCGCATTTTTGCAGACGAAACGCGCCCTCGTCTTCAAGGTGCTTTGCTGACGGCGTGGGAGCTGATGCAGGATGATTTTGACGTGACGGTGATTACGGATTCTATGGCGGCTTTTTTGATGCAGCGCGAATCGATCGATGCCGTTATCACCGGTGCGGACCGCATCGCCGTAAACGGAGACACGGCCAATAAGATCGGCACGTATGGCCTTGCCCTCTCTGCTTTTTACCATAAGGTTCCCTTTTATATTGCCGCTCCGCTGTCAACGATCGACCCCTATTTAACGGATGGGGGCGGCATTCCTATCGAGGAGAGAAACCCGGATGAGGTTCGTTTCTCCTGCGGTGCGCGTATTTTGAGTTCCGATACCGCTGTTTGGAATCCTGCTTTTGATGTCACACCTGCATCTTTAATAACGGCTATTATCACGGAAAAGGGGATTTTATATCCCCCTTACAGTCATGCAATCAAGGAGGTTTTTCAATTATGAAAAGAGATTTTTGTGTAGCGGATATGTCACTGGCAACAGAAGGGCATCAGAGGATGGATTGGGCGTGGCAGTATATGCCCGTCATGCGTTTAGTGCGGGAGAAGATGATGAAAGATCAGCCCCTCGCCGGGCATACGGTTGCCGTTTGCCTGCACCTAGAAGCTAAAACAGCCTGCTTGTTGCAGACGCTGCACGATCTTGGCGCGACGGTTGTCTCTACGGGCAGCAACCCGCTCTCCACGCAGGATCCCATCTGTGCGGCGCTTGCGGAGAAGGGGATTCACGTTTACAGCCATCACGGAATGAACGCAGAGGAGTATTCCGCTTATGTTCGGGAAATGCTCTCGTGGGAGCCTGATGTCGTTATTGACGATGGCGGGGATACCGTTGCGATGATTCATAACGAGTTTCAGCACCTGATCCCTAAAATTCTCGGCGGATGTGAGGAGACCACGACGGGGATCAAACGCCTTCGTGCAATGGATGCCGAAGGGGCTCTTAAATTCCCCATGATGGCAGTCAATGACGCTCTCAGCAAGCATCTTTACGATAACCGCTACGGAACGGGGCAATCCGTTTGGGATGCGATTATGCGTACCACTAATGTTGTTGTCTGCGGTAAGACCGCTGTTGTCGTCGGGTATGGCTGGTGCGGCCGCGGTGTGGCCATGAGGGCAGAGGGTTTGGGTGCCCGCGTAGTCGTGGTTGAAATTGACCCGCATAAGGCTTTGGAGGCCCATATGGATGGGCACCAAGTGATGAATATGGAGCAGGCCGCAGCTGTGGGCGATATCTTTATCACCGTTACGGGAAATACAAAGGCCATTCGCAAGGAGCACTTTGCGCTGATGAAAGACGGCGTTCTCCTTTCCAACGCGGGGCACTTTGATGTTGAGGTCTATATCCCTCACTTGAAGGAGATCGCGTCTAAAATCTACGAGTCGCGCCACAACGTGATGACCTATGAGCGCCCCGATGGGTGCCGTCTGCATCTTTTGGGTGAGGGGCGTTTGGTGAATCTCGCCGCAGGGGATGGGCATCCTATCGAGATTATGGACTTGAGCTTTGCCGTCCAGCTTCTTTCCGCTATCTATATCACGAAAACGAAGCTTTCCGCCGGCTTGACCAAGGTGCCGGATGAGATGGATCGTCAAATTGCGGCGTATAAATTGGAATCCCTCGGGCTCTCCTTGGAAGTCTTGACGGCGGAGCAAGAGGCCTATCTTCTGTCCTGGCGCGAGTAGGTTATTGTGATGGCTAAACTGTTAAAAAACATGCTGGTGTGGGATTCAAATCATGAAAAGGCTATCTATCGTGACGTAACCGTTGATAACGGGCGAATCCTTGCGCTCCACCCCGTTGGTACGGGGCAAGGCGAGCTTGTCTATGACGGGCGGGGGCGTTGTGCGTTGCTTCCCGGCTTGGTCAACGCCCACACCCATGCGGCCATGTCTCTCGTCCGCGGTTTGGGAGAAGAACTTCCACTGATGGATTGGCTGCGGCAGAAAATATGGCCTGCGGAGGAAAAACTGGGGGCGGAGCATGTTCTTTGGGGAACGCGTCTGGCGTTACTTGAGATGCTTTCCTCGGGTGTCACCTCCTTTGCCGATATGTATTTTTTCATGGACGAAGTGGCGAATGCCACGCTGGAATCCGGAATGCGCGCAACCCTTTGCCGTGGGATTGTAGGAGTTGGCGATGACGGTTTTGATGAAAAGCTGAAAGATGGACTGGCACTTGTGGATCGATTCCACGGCGCAAAGGGGAGGGTGCGCGTTCAGCTCGGACCGCATGCTCCCTACACAGTGCCGCTTCCGCTGATGGAGCGCATTGTTCAGGCCGCATCCGATAAAAAAGTCGGTATTCACCTGCATTGGCTAGAGACACAGGATGAGGTGGCTTTCTTTGCCGATGACCTTAAGATGAGTCCTGTGGATTATCTGCATAAGACGGGCTTGTTGGAGGCAAAGGAGTTGCTTCTGGCTCACTGCGTCTGGCACCCCGTCGATGGATTGGATGTTCTGGCCGCCCGTAATGTGACGGTGGCGCACAACCCAAAGAGCAATCTGAAGCTGGGAAGCGGTTTTGCTCCGATTAAAGAAATGCTGAATGCTGGTGTGCGTGTTGCGCTGGGGACCGATGGCGCGGCAAGCAATAATCGTCTGGATGTTTGGGATGAAATGCGAACCTGTGCGCTGATGCACAAAGGATACCACCAAGATCCGACGCTTGCTTCTGCACGACAAGTTTTGAAAATGGCCACGGTTGACGGTGCTGTCGGGATGGGATACGAACACGTGGGGCTGATTGAGCCGGGGTATTGGGCCGATCTGATGGTGGTTGATTTGGATCAGCCTCAGTATGTCGGATGCACGGAGGAAAATCTGCCGGAGATGTTGGTGTACTCGGGATCTTCGCGCGATGTGCGTTTGACGATGGTGGCGGGAGAGGTTCTTTACAAAGATGGAGAATCTGTAACTTTGGATAGAGCCGCTGTCTTGCACGAAAACAATCGTCTGCGAAAAGAGATCGTTTCTGCACTGTAATCACGATTTTTAACAAAAAGTTTTGCAGAGAAACAACGTGAAGTATAGATAAATGGAGGGATTGCGCATGCAGTGGAGGTCCGGCAAGCAGTTGAGGGAACTATTTTTAAATTATTTTGAGGAAAAGGGGTGTCGGCGCTACGCGAGTTCTTCCCTTGTCCCCGATGATCCCTCCCTGCTCTTTACCGTTGCTGGGATGGTGCCCTTTAAACCTTATTTTCTTGGGTTGAAGACGCCGGAAGTCGTTCGCGCAACCAGTGTTCAAAAGTGCATCCGAACCAACGATATCGACAATGTAGGGAGAACAGCACGTCATCACACTTTTTTTGAAATGCTGGGCAACTTCAGCTTTGGAGATTACTTTAAGGCGGAAGTGATCCCATGGGCGTGGACGTTTCTTACAGAGGTTATAGGGCTGGATCCCAATCGGATGTACGCAACCGTTTATCTCGATGACGATGAGGCCGCTGCTATTTGGAGGGACGCGATCGGGCTTCCTGAAGATCGTATTATTCGGTTGGGAGAGGACGATAACTTCTGGGCGGCCGGTCCTGTGGGCCCCTGCGGTCCCTGCTCGGAGATTCTCTACGATCAAGGCCCTGCCTTTTCCTGCGGCAAACCGACGTGTGCTCCCGGTTGCAGCTGCGATCGCTACTTAGAAATTTGGAACCTCGTTTTTATGCAGTTTAACCGGGACGAACAGGGCGTTCTGACGCCCCTTCCCCATAAAAATATAGATACGGGGATGGGTTTGGAGCGTCTGGCCTCCGTCGTGCAGCAGGTATCCGGCGATTTTGAAACGGATCTTTTCCGCCCGCTGATTGATTTGGGGTGCACGCTTGCGGGGATCACGTACGGGGAATCCCCCAAGGGGGATCTCGCCGTTCGCGTCATGGCGGATCATTTGCGGGCTGCGGCCTTTATGATAGCCGATGGGGTTCTGCCCACAAACGACGGAGCGGGCTACGTTCTCAGAAGGATTATTCGGCGCTCCATTCGTTACGGTCGTATGATTGGTATTGAAGGCCCCTTTGTGCTGCGTTTCTTGCCGACACTGTGCGAAGTGATGGGCGACCCTTATGTGGAGTTGCTGGAACAGCGCTCGACTATCGAGCAAGTTCTGGATGCTGAAGAGCGTCGCTTTACCCATACGCTGGAACAAGGCAATGATCTTCTTGAATCGGAAATTTCAGGGTTGCGCGAGCGGCAGGAGGATCTTCTGCACGGAGACGTCGCCTTTGTTCTTTATGATACGTACGGTTTCCCTCTGGAATTGACGGAGGAGATCTGTGCCGACTCCGGCATTAAAGTCGATACCAAAGGATTTGAGGCCGCCATGCAGCAGCAGCGCGAGCGGGCACGGGCTTCCAGCAAACAGGCAGGGGCTGTTATCTCCAAAAATGTCTACACGGAATTACTCAACAACGTAGGTGCCACCCCTTTTACAGGACATGAAGGGGTAGAGGCGGTTGCGGATATCATCGCTATCGTACGTGACGGAGCCCTGGTTGAAACTCTCCACGAAGGGGAGTCTGCGGATATCGTCCTTTCCAAAACGCCCTTTTATGCGGAGAGGGGGGGACAAGTGGGGGATAAGGGAATTTTATCCTGCGATGACTCCGCGTTTTCCGTAGAGGATACGCTCTACCCAACGGGGGATTTAGTGGTTCACAGAGGGGTGCTTACGCGCGGTACTTTTGCCGTTGGGGTTTCTATTCTGGCGCGAGTGGATGCAGAAAGACGCATCGCGACCAGCCGCCACCACACGGCGACGCACTTGCTGCATGAGGCGCTCGGACGCGTTTTGGGCAAGCATGTACGTCAGGCGGGGTCGCTCGTGACACCGACCTTTTTGCGCTTTGACTATAACCATTTCAACCCGATGACACCGGAGGAGATTGTTGCCGTTGAAGAAATGATCAACGCGCAGGTGCTCGCCGATTACGAAGTACAGACACATGTAACCAGCTATGTCGAGGCGCGCAAGCTGGGAGCAAAGGCTCTTTTTGAGGAAAAATACGGCGATGTTGTTCGTGTGCTTCGGATTGACGATTACTCCACGGAGCTGTGCGGCGGAACACACGTACGCGCTACCGGACAGATTGGGTTGATTAAAATTATACGCGATGAGGGGATCGGATCCGGCATACGGCGCATCAACGCCATCGCCGGCATGATCTCTCTGGCGATGCTTCAGAACATGGGGCGAACCATGCGGCAGATTTCAAGCGTAGTCGGAGGCGATATGGATGCGCTGATCGGCCGCATTGAGGAGCTGTTGGATGAAAAAAAGGTTCTCCAGAGTGAAAATCAGAATCTCCTGTTCCGATCCGTTCTCTCCGGTTTCGGAGAGCGCATTAATCAAGCGAAAGTGCTTGCGGGGACAACGGTTATTGTGGAGCGCTTTAATAATATTCCCCGCGATATGCTGCGCCAGATAGGCGATCGATTTCGCCAGATGCGCCCGAATTCCGTCGCGATTTTTGCATCCGTAGAGGGAGAGCAGGTTTCTCTCATGGGGATGGCCTCGGACGACGCCGTGAAAGCGGGTGTTCACGCCGGGAATGTGGTTAAAGAAGTCGCTGCCTTAATTGGCGGCAGCGGCGGCGGAAAGCCGACCATGGGGCAAGCGGGCAGCAAAAGTGCTGTCGGGTTGGACGAGGCTTTAATCAAAGCTCAAGAGATGATTCAAAAGCAGATGAAGCTATAATGGGGCGAGTGCTTGCTCTTGATGTCGGTACGGTACGTATAGGCGTTGCCGTAACAGATCCACTGGGTTTTTTCGCTCAGGGGGTCACCGTTTTAGCGGCGGAGGGGCCGTGGATGGATGAGTTGCGCAAGTACGTCAAACAGTACGATGTCGAACGTCTTTTAATCGGCCTGCCTCGCCGAACGGACGGCTCCGAAGGGCCGGAAGCGGTGAGGATGCGGGAGATCGTGGAGGAACTGCGCCTGCAGTTTAAGGATCTCATCCTTGAAATGTGGGATGAGCGCTTTACCACGACGATTGCCCAACAGACCCTGATCGAGGGGGACGTCTCTCGTAAAAAGAGGAAGGGGCAAGTGGACAAAGTTGCCGCTGTCCTGCTATTGCAAAATTATTTGGAGCACAAAAGAGGTTGATCCATGCAGCTTCCTGATGGTGTGAAGATGACCCCCATGCTGAAACAGTATACAGAGTGGAAAGCCCAGTACCCGGACTGTCTTCTCTTCTTCCGCATGGGGGATTTCTATGAAATGTTTTTTGAGGATGCGCAGACTGCGGCCTCTGTTTTGGATATTACGCTGACGGCGCGGGATAAAGAAAAAGCGATCCCCATGGCCGGGGTTCCCTATCACTCGGTAGAATCCTATTTGGGAAGGCTCATTGCAGCCGGATACCGCGTCGCCATCTGCGACCAGACGACGGTTCCCGATGGGCAGAGCTTAGTGGAGCGGAGAGTGGTGCGCGTTGTTACGCCGGGGACGCATATTCCTGAAAACTCCGATGAGGAGGGGCGTCTTGCCGCTTTGATCTTAAACGGAGACAGGGCATCCCTTGCCCTGCTTTCCTCCGGTACCGGGCTTTTGGAGGCGGGCTCTTTTTCGTCGGATCAGGCGTTTTCCCTTTTGTCCGCCTATTCGCCTAAGGAGTTGCTCGTTCCGTCGGGTCAGAAAAAAGAAATTGAATCGCTTATGGAAAACCGCGAAGGCGTCATTATTTTGGAGCGGGAGCGAGGGGAATTCTCGCCCCGCTCCGGAACCTCTTGGCTCTGCCGTCACTGGCAAATTGCAAGTCTTCGGGCGATGGGGATAGAGGATGGCGATCCCGCAACGGGTGTTGCCTCTACCGTTTTGCGTTATCTTGAAGAAACGCAGTTTGGTCAAGCTTCCCATGTGGTCGCCGTTCGCCCTCTGCACGCAGAGGGCTCCTTGATTCTGGATGAATCCACGCAGCTTAATTTGGAGCTTGTTTTGGGGAATGGCCCCACGCTTTTCTCTGTGCTAAACCGCTGTCACTCGCCCATGGGGAGGCGATTGATGCGCGATTGGATATTGCATCCGTTGGCGGATTTATCTTTGATCCTTGAGCGGCAGGAGTGCGTGGCGTATCTCGTTTCTCATGCGGAGGAGCGCCGAGCGATCGGCACAGCGCTTTCCGGATGCCGCGATCTGTTTCGCTCTCTTGGGCGTTTGGGGTTGGGGGTCGGTAACCCCCGCGATCTCAGTGCTGTCCGCGACACATTGATGGCCCTTCCCGCTCTGTGCACTATTGTGGAAAAAGCACCGGTAAACCTATGGATGAGCCCCCTTCCGGATGTCTCAGCGTTGGGGGCGCTTCTATCCGATGCATTGGCTGATGATGTTCCTCGTTCCGTGAAGGAGGGATACGTGATTCGGCACGGTTACGATGAAAAACTGGACGGCTACCGCGATCTATCTCAAAATTCATCGGAATGGCTCGCCCGATTCGAAGAGACGGAGCGAGCGAAGACGGGGATTCGTACGCTGAAAGTCGCCGTCAATAAAGTCTATGGGTACTATATAGAAGTGAGCAAGTCCAATATCGATCGCGTTCCCGATTCCTACGTCCGCAGGCAGACAGTGGTTGGCGGGGAACGCTATATTGTCGAAGAACTGAAAAATTATGAAAAAAACATCTTTGAAGCGGAGCGATTGGTGATCCAGCGGGAGGACGAACTTTACAGCTCCATCCTGGAGCGCACCCTTGCTGAAATTGTTCCTCTGCAAAAGGCCGCGCAGGCGATTGCCACGCTGGATGTTCTCGTTGCCCTTGCGGAGGCGGCCCGGGAGGGGCGCTATGTGCGTCCTGTGATGGATATGGGGCGTACCTTTGATGTTCGAGGGGGGCGTCATCCCGTTGTCGAGTACACGCTGGAAGGATCCCGCTCGTTTACGCCGAATGATGTCCTGCTGAACCCGGATAAAGAGGATTGTATCGGAATCCTCACCGGGCCGAATATGGCGGGTAAATCAACGTATCTGCGAATGGCGGCGCTGGTAGCCTTAATGGCTCATATGGGTTCCTTTGTACCGGCGGAGAGCGCGCACATCGGGCTGTTGGATCGTATCTTCACGCGCATCGGGGCGCGGGATGAACTGGCGCGAGGCCGGAGCACGTTTATGGTCGAGATGCTGGAGACTGCGAATATTTTGCGGCATGTTACGGATCGCAGCCTCGTTATTTTAGATGAAATAGGGAGAGGAACCTCTACCTATGACGGCATCAGTATCGCTTGGGCTGTCATAGAATATTTACAGGGGCATTCCAACGGACGCCCCAAGGTCTTATTCGCAACGCATTATCACGAATTAACGCAGCTTTCGGAATTACTGCCCCGCCTTGTCAATCTCAGCATGGCGGTGGAGGAGGGGCCCCAAGGCATCCAGTTTTTGCATAAGGTTGTGCGGCGTCCGGCGGATCGTTCGTATGGCATCGAGGTGGCGCGCCTTGCGGGCATTCCCAAGAGTGTCATCTTGCGATCCAGGGAGCTTCTGGCTGAATTTGAGCAAAAGGCCACGGAGCAAGCCGCCATTCTCCAGTGTGTCTCCTCCGGTCAACTATCCCTCTTTGATACGGAAAAAGACGGTATTATAGAAGAGTTGGCATCCTCCGATCCCGATCACATGACCCCCATGCAGGCTTTGGAATTTATCGCGCGGCTGCGCATTAAGAGTAAAAAGGCGATGGAGAAAAATGGGTATTAAAAAATTACCGCACGACCTCTCCAGCCGGATTGCAGCGGGAGAGGTCGTGGATCGCCCGGCTTCGGCCATTAAAGAGCTATTGGAGAACTCCCTTGATGCGGGTGCGCGCTCACTGAGGATCTATCTTGAGCAGGGGGGAAAGTCCTCTTTCAGTATTGAGGATGACGGAGCGGGGATTTCCTTTTCGGAGCTGCCCCTCGCCGTTGAACGCTATGCCACCAGTAAAATAGAATCGCTTGACGATCTGGATCGAATTGGGACGCTGGGGTATCGCGGTGAAGCCCTTGCTAGCATTGCTGCGGTGAGTCGATTGGAAATCCGAACGCGCGCAGCAGAGACGGACGAAGGGGGGATGATTCGCGTTGAAGGCGGACTTATCACCGTGCACGTGCCCATTCCCGCTGTTTTAGGAACGCGGATTCAGGTTGACGATCTTTTTTACAATTTACCCGCTCGGAGAAAATTTTTAAAAACGGCCTCTGCGGAGTTGCGGCACGTTACAGCGGTTGTGCGTGATTATGCCTTAATGCACCCGCAAAAACGTTTTCAGGTGTTTTCAGATGGGAAATTAATTTTAGATCTGGGCGATACGAAATCAACGGAGGACGTTCTGACCGCTCTCTGGGGGGCGGATGCGCCCTTTCAGTGCGGGGAGTGGCAGCGGGAGGGTGTTCGTCTGCGCGCTTGGTGGAGTTTTTTACCCGGTTCGAGGCGAATGAACACGACGATTTTTGTGAACGCGCGGCGCGTTCAGGACGGCACCGTTCGTGCTGCGTTGAACGCGACGGAGGGATGTCTTTTCGGAGATTGGCTCCTGTTGATTGATCTTCCTCCGGAGGAAGTGGACGTGAATATCCATCCGACCAAACAGGAGGTTCGTTTTCGCTATTCGGGGCGTATTTTTTCCGTCGTGCATCATGGGGCGAAGGAGTTATTGCTAAAACGGGCGGGGATCGCTCCGCGCCCGATGGCAGATCCGTGGGATGTGGAACGCCCCCCTCTGGAGCGTTCACAAGATTACCCCCCGCTTGCAAGTATGTTACGGACGGATTTTTCCCGCGTATCGGCCCCGGTGGTATCTCCTTCCGGGGGGGCGACACTCTGGGAAGTCATTCCTCCGGCTGCTGCCGCAGAGAAAGAGGCAGTGGGGAGTACGCGCCGATTTATTGCGCAGACACCGCAGGGTTACCTTATTTTTATGGATGCTGACGGCCTTTTGGCGATGGATCCGCACGCGGCGCACGAGCGAATTTTATTTGAAGAAATTTGCCGGTCCTTTGCCGATGGAATCCCGTCCCAGCAATTGGCCTTTCCGCAGGAACTTCCTGCCGCCATCGCCCCGGAGGCGATGAGCTACCAAGAGGAACTGGCGCGGATGGGGTTTCGCCTTGAAAGGGGTGAGGGGGATTCCTCCTTTCGCCTGATGACCGTTCCTGTGCTCCGCGGCGGAGCCCATCTTTCCCCCTTGGAACTTTTGCGCTCCACGCTTCGCGGTCTTGGCGACGAGGCCGATCCGTTGAAGCGCGATCGGGAAATATGGTGGAGATGGGCGCGCACAGCTTGCCGCGATGCGGTAAAATTGGGGCAGGAATTTACAGCGCACGGCGCGGAGAGCCTATTGGAAAAATTAGAGGGATGCGAACAGGGGTACAGCTGCCCGCACGGACGCCCCACAGTGATTGCCCTCAGCGACAGTCGGTTGCATCATTGGTTTGAACGTTCCTGATGGAGTGGATAAGATGAATACTATCGAAGAGACAAATAAAATACCTATTGTTGCGATCATAGGCCCCACTGCTGTCGGAAAAACGGAGGCCAGTTTGGCTTTGGCGCGCAATTTAAACGCTGAAATTATATCCGTTGATTCCAGGCAGGTTTACCGCTATTTAAATGTAGGAACGGACAAAATATCCGCGTCTATTCGCGCGGAAATTCCCCATCATCTGATAGATGTTGTCGCACCGGACGAAATTTTTTCCGCCGCTGATTTTGTCACTCATGCACAAATCGCCATTGAAAAAATTCGTTCCTCGGGCCGCGTTCCGTTATTGGTAGGAGGGACTGCGTTTTACTACAAGGCGCTTGAGGGAGGTTTTTTGACAGAATCGCTCCCTAAAAGCGAAGCATTGAGGGCTTCGCTGGAACAGGAAATAAAGGACAAGGGGCTCCGCTCTCTGCATCGCAGGCTGGAAGAAGTGGATCCCGTCAGCGCAGAGCGAGTCCATCCCAATGACCCGGTGCGGACGATGCGCGCTCTTGAAATTTATGAACTGACGGGGCGCACCGCGACGGATTGGTATAAAGAGGGAACGAAATCCCCCTCCCATTATAAAATACACTATATCGGGCTGAATCTCCCCCGAGAAGAACTTTATGTGCGGATTGTGCAGCGGGTAAAAGAACAATTTGCCTCCGGCTATTATGATGAGGTACGATGGTTGCTGGAAAAGGGGTATTCTCCTGAATTGCCCGCAATGCAGGGCTTTGGATACCGAGAGCTTGTGCGTTATCACTTAGGAGAAATGACCTTTGAAGAGGCGCTTGAGGGGGATATCCGTGCGACAAAAATTTATGCCAGAAGACAAATAACCTGGTTTAAGCATTTTTTGCCTGTTACGTGGTATGATTTATCAAAGCTCTCTTTGTGTGACATCATTCCGCAGATGACGGAAATATCTCTCGCTCATTTAAAGGGGATGGAGTCATGAGGTTGATTATTGCGGATCCAACGGGTTTATGTTTTGGCGTCAGGCGTGCGATAGAACAATTGGAGAGCACACTGCTGTCTCAACGATCGGTCTACAGCTTGGGAAGCCCGATTCATAATCCGCAGGAGGTTACCCGGCTTGAAAAGATGGGGTTGTTGCTTGTGGATGGGGCGGATCAAGTGCCACTGGGCGGAGTCGTCTTTATTCGAGCCCACGGAGTGGGCCCCGTTGAATTGCAGGTCTTGCAGGATAGAAGTGCGCTTGTGGTGGACGGAACGTGTCCTTTTGTTCGTACGGCTCAGCAGAGGGCGAAAACACTTTCGGATGAGGGGTATCGGGTTTTGATTCTGGGGGATAAAAATCACCCGGAGGTGCGCGGGATTCTCGGCTATATTGAGGGAGATGCGCTTGTTCTCTCCAGCCCCGATGAAATAACGCCGGAAATGCGTTTTCCACGCTGCGGGGTTCTTAGCCAGACCACGCAGAAAGAGGCCACTCTTTCTCGGCTGGTAGAGCGGCTTGTCTCCAAAACGCCGGAGCTGAAGGTTTACAATACAATCTGTAAGGCGACGATCGAGAGGCAGGAATCAATCAGTCGTTTGGCATCGCAAGTAGATGGAATTCTGGTTATTGGGGGCAGGAACAGCGCCAACACCCAAAAACTTGTTGAAATTGCGGAAGAAGCATCCGTGCCCACTCTGTGGGTTGAACATGCAGGAGAATTGGATAGGGGGTGGTTGCAAAATAAAGGCTCAATAGGAGTAGCCGCCGGGGGAAGTACCCCTGATTGGCTCATAAAAGAGATTACCGAAAAATTATTGACGCTGTAGGTCCGAGGAGGCTGTGACGGTATGGTCGAAGAAATCCGTGGTAAAGAGCTAGAAGTTCAGGAGGTTGAGCATGAACAGACGATGGAGGAAATGATGCAGGAGTTTGATGCTGCTGAAATCCATCGTGGCAAAATCGTCGAAGGGACGGTTGTGGACGCCCGTGAGGACGATGGTTGGCTGGTCGATGTGGGTTACAAGTGCGAGGGCTTTCTTCCCCGCAAAGAGTGGACTCACAAGGTCTTAGTTGAGACTACGGCAGAGCCACAGGTGGGGGATAAGGTCCGCGTTCAGGTAGCAAATGTCGGCCAGGGTGAAGATGCCCAGCTGACACTGAGCCGCTGGCGCTCTGAGTTTGATGAGCGTTGGAATCAGCTCGAAGCGGAACTGGCCAAAGGGGATATTATTAACGTAAAGGGATTGCGCAAGGTCAAGGGCGGGCTCATCGTTGACTGTTTTGGCATTGAGGGATTCATTCCCATCTCTCATTTGGCAGAGGAGGGGCGTGGTGTCAACCCGGGGCGGCTTCTGGAGCAATCGTTCCCTGTAAAAATGATCGAGAGAGACCGACGCAAGCGCCGTCTCGTCTTGTCCCGCCGCAGCATCCTCGAAGAGGAAATGGGGAGCGTTCGCCAGGATTTCTATGACAAGGTGCATGAGGGTGATATCGTTGAAGGCGAAGTCAGCAGTGTGACCGCTTTCGGCGTGTTTGTTAACCTCGGTGCTATAGAAGGGCTCGTTCATATCAGTGAACTGGCATGGCAGCGCAACGCAAAACCCAAGGAGATCGTGAATAAGGGAGATGTGGTCAAAGTCAAGGTCATTGGCATTGATCAGGAAAAGAACCGTATTTCACTGAGCATCCGACAGACTCTGGACAACCCCTGGGATACGGTTTCCGATCGCTGGAAGCCGGAGATGCAAACACAGGGCAGTGTGACAAACCTTACAGATTTTGGTGCCTTTGTCGAAATTGAACCCGGCGTTGAAGGGTTGATTCACATCGGTGACCTCAGCTGGAGCCGAATCAAGCATCCGAAGGAAGTTCTCCGCAAGGGGCAGAAATTGGATGTTGTGATTCTGGACATCGACAAGGAGCACAAACGGATCAGCCTGGGCCTCAAACAGCTCAATGATCCTTGGAAAGATGTCAGCTCCCGCTACGCGAAAGATCAGGAAGTTCCCGTTAAAGTCGTTCGTTTGGCTGATTTTGGGGCATTTGTTGAGTTGGAAGAGGGCATTGAGGGATTGATCCATATTTCTCAACTCAGCCGTCAGCGCGTGGAAAAACCGCAGGATGTCCTTCAAGAGGGGCAGGAAATCACCGCCCGTATTTTGGAGGTCAACCCGGAGGAAAGACGCATTCGCCTGAGCCTTCGCTCTGCACAGGACGAAGAGGAGACGAAGCGCCGCGACGAAGACCGAGTCAAGCGGAAGCGCCCTGATTCGGAGAGAACGTCTCACCCGCAAAAAACACAGCTGCCGCAAGAAGAAACAGCTTTCACCATCGGTGACTTGCTGCAGGCACAGGAGAAGAAAAACCAGGAAAACAACGAGTAGTTTCTCGCTGTTTTGAAATAAAAACGCCCAAATTGTGATTTTTGGTCACAATTTGGGCGTTTTATTGAAACACACTCAGAGATGCCGTTTAAAGAGCACCCTAAACTATTACTATAGGAGCATGGAATATGTCACTGATGGATATTCGTTTTTACCCGGATCCGATATTACGCGTTCCGACGCAACCGATCACTCTCTTTGATGAGACTCTGCACGCTCTCATTGCGGATATGTGGGAAACCATGTATGCAAAAGACGGAGTGGGTTTGGCGGCGCCTCAGGTGGGTGTGTCCCTAAAGTTGGCCGTTGTTGCTTGGGAAGAGTATGAACTGATTTTGATTAACCCGGAGATTATTGAGAGTCGGGAACCCATCGTGCGTGAAGAGGGGTGTTTGAGCTTTCCGGGTATTTTTGAAAAGGTATCCCGCCCTCAATACATAACGGTGCGCTATCTGGATGAAACCGGAACGGAGCATCTGTTGGATGCGGAGGGTTTTCTCGCTCGCGCCATTACCCACGAAACGGATCATTTAAACGGAAAGCTCTTGATCGATCATATCTCTCCCCTGCGCCGCGCGTTTTTAAAAAAGAGAATCCAAAGAAACGGCTGGGAAGAGGAACAATGAAACCGCAACAGGAGGTCCGTTATGCCTTTATAGGTTCCGGTCATTTTGCCGCCTGCTGTCTGGAGATTCTTTCCGATTGGCGTGCGCCTCTTTGGGTGGCCACGGCTCCCCCTCGCCCGGCGGGAAGAGGACTTCGGCTTATGGAAACACCCGTAGCCGGTATCGCCTCTTCGCGTGGGTTACAGCTGTTGCATTCGGCAAAGGTATCGACGGACGAGACCATTCTCTCGCTCGTTCAAGAGCAGAAACCGGATTTCATCCTTGTGGTTGATTTTGCCCAGATGATTAAGCCGCCGTTGATCGATCTCCCTCCCTTGGGTTGTCTCAACATCCACCCATCCTTACTTCCCGCTTATCGCGGCTCCGCCCCCATTCAAAGAGCCTTGATGGATGGCGTTGCCGAAACCGGGGTCACGGTCTTTCGCTTGATCGATCGAATGGATGCGGGTGCTGTTTTGATTCAAGAACGATTGGTCATTGACCATGAGGACACAACGGGGAGCTTGATTCAAAAGGCATCGGCATTGGGAAGCCGTGCGTTGATTTCCTATATTGAATCCACCCCCCTTGATGCATGGGTTTTTTCCCCTCAGGATAATGATCGGGCGACGTATGCGCCTAAAATAGATAAAAATGAAAGACAGATGGATTGCCAGAAGAGCGCCTCCGATCTATCTCATATAATAAGAGCACTATCGCCCGATCCGGGGGTCTATACCCTTTATAAGGGGAAACGCCTTGCGATCAAACAGGCGGAACCCGTCAGCGGCTCAGGGGCTTTTGGAACACTCATTGCGTTGCGTGGAGGAAACCCGATTATTTCTTGCGGCAGCGGTGCGTTGGAATTGCTGGTGGTTCAGCCGGAGGGCAAGACGGCGCAAAGCGGTGCCGAGTGGCTGCGCGGTGCCCGACTGGGATTGGGCGAAAAACTTGCTTAGCGAGGGAATATCATCATGAAAGAATGGCTTGGAGAGGACTCCGCATTTCAAGAAACACGCATTGACGGAGAGGTTTTATATGAGGGGCGCATTGTCACTCTGAAGCTCGATCGCGTGCGTCTGCCATCGGGGAGAGAGGCGCGCCGAGAAGTCGTCGAGCACGCCCCGGCGGCGGTGATCCTTGCGGAAAATACGGCGGGGGAGCTTCTTTTTATCCGTCAATTCCGTTACCCCGTTGGTAAGGTGATATGGGAAATCCCGGCAGGGCTTGTAGAAAAGGGCGAGAATCCCGCAGAAGCAGCCGTTCGGGAACTGCAGGAGGAGACGGGGTGGAAACCCGGACAGATAAAAGAAGTTTTTCGTTTTTATCCTGCGGTCGGTTTTTGCAACGAGGAATTGATTCTCTACTACGCTACGGATTTGACTGCATCCAAGTTGGCGGAAGATTTGGATGAATACATTGAACCGCAGTTTTTATCCCTTTCAAGAATTCAGGAATTATTGGATGCAAAGGAGATTTGCGACGGAAAAACACTGCTTGCCGTCTACTGGTATCTTGCGCAGAAGAGGTGTGCGCCGCTCTCATGAACACGGGAGAGGATCTGCTGAACCGATTTGATGATTACTTAACGCTGGAGCGGGGGTACAGCGTCAACACCAGCCGCGCTTATATGTCTGATTTGAAAATCTGGTCGGAGTACTGCGTTGCGAATAACCTGCCGTTATACCCCATAGAAGGGCAGACGCTGTCCAAATACCTTCGCTATCTTGCCTCTCAAGGGAAAGCCAAAAGCACGCTGCAGCGCAATGCCGCAGTCCTGCGATCCTTCGCGCACTATCTTGTCTACGACGGCGTTACCGAATCGGAACCGTGGATGGCTCCTTTGCCTGCCAGAGAGAAAACGCTGCCGCAAATCATGAGCGAGGGGGAAATTGAGCGCCTCTTGGATCAGTGTGCCTCGGAGGGCGTGCTTGGGGAGAGGGATCGAGCCATTATTGAACTGGCTTACGGCTGTGGGTTGCGCGCTTCGGAGCTCTGTTTTTTAAAAGTTTCCGATCTGGATGCGGCCTCCGGTGTTTTAAAGGCGTATGGCAAAGGGGCGAAAACGCGCATGGTTCCCTTTTTGGGCGAGGTGCGTCAGGCGACACTCAGTTATATCGAAAAAATTCGTCCGCAGTTGGACAAAATAGGATCGCCCCATCTCTTTTTATCGCGCACGGGGCGCCCTCTTTTGCGCGCCGAACTGTGGCGCATTCTTAAAAAACGGGGCAAACGCGCGGGGATTGCCTCCTCCCGCCTCCACCCGCATGTATTGCGCCACTCCTTCGCGACGCATTTATTACGCCGCGGCATGGATCTGCGAACATTGCAGGAGTTGTTGGGGCATGCGTCCATATCCACTACGGAGCGCTACACACACTTTGATATGGAGCTTCGAGATGTATACGATCAATACCACCCACGAGCAAAAAAACATCATATTGAGGAGAGATCGCGATGATAAGAAATGAGAAGATAATTGAAGCCCTGGAAGTCATCAACAAAAGGATATCACTGAAACCAAAGGTGGCCATCGTTCTCGGATCCGGTTTGGGGATGATTGCCGAGGCCATTGAAAACCCGACGATTGTTCCCTACAAGGACATCCCCTATTGGCCGCGCTCCACCGCACCGGGGCATGCGGGCTGTCTTGTCGCCGGTACCTTGGAGGGCGTTCCTGTGATTGCTATGCAGGGGCGCGTGCATTACTACGAGGGGTATACGATGGACGAGGTCACCTTCCCCGTCCGCATCTTCGGAGAGCTTGGCGTCCGCGTCTATTATGCCACCAACGCTGCGGGCGGCGTCAACCTCGGTTATAAAGCGGGGGAACTGGTCAACATCTACGATCATATTAATTTTACCGGAACCAACCCGTTAATTGGAGAAAATGAAAGCGCATGGGGGCCTCGCTTCCACGATATGACGTATGCGTACGATCCGCAACTGATCGAAACCCTGACGGATGTAGCGCATAAAGAGGGGATTACGCTGCACCGAGGTGTATATATCGGTTTCTCCGGTCCCTCTTATGAAACGCCTGCGGAGATCAGAATGTCGCGTCTTTTGGGAGCGGATGTCGTCGGTATGTCCACCGTTCCGGAGGTCATCGTCGCCAACCACATGGGAATGCGCGTCGCCGCCATCTCCTGCGTCTCCAACCTTGCCGCCGGTGTGCGCGAAGTCAAGCTAAACCATCAGGAAGTACTGGATGCCATGGCAGCCGCCGCAGGCTCTCTCTCGCGTTTGACGCGCGGCTTCTTGAGGGAGCTTGCCCATGACGGCTTTTAACGCCCTTCGGTTTATCGAAAAAAAAAGGGATGGGGGCTGTCATAGCGCCGAAGAGTTTCGCGCCTTTGTCACGGAGGTCAACAACGGCGGTGTGCCGGATTATCAAATCGCCCCTTGGCTGATGGCCGTTTATTTCAAGGGGTTGTCGGATGAAGAAATAGCCTTTTTCACTGAGGCCCTTGCCGATTCGGGGGATAAAGTGCAGCTTCCGGAGGCTCTTTTGGCGGTGGACAAGCACAGCACCGGCGGGGTAGGGGATAAGACGACTCTGATTGTCGCCCCCATCGTCGCTGCCTGCGGTGTTCCCGTGGCGAAGCTGAGCGGGCGTGGGCTGGGCTTTACCGGAGGCACGGTGGATAAACTGGAATCCATCGCAGGGATGAACGTCCATCTGGAAACGGAGGCCTTTATCCGGCAGGTGGAGACCATTGGCTGCGCGTTGAGCGGACACTCTTTAAAACTCGCGCCCGCCGAGGGGAAATTCTACGCGCTGCGCGATGTGACGGGGACGGTTCCCTCCCTGCCGTTGATTGCAAGCAGCATTGTCTCCAAAAAAATAGCGGGGGGAGCAAGGGCTTTCGTCTTTGATGTCAAATGCGGAAGCGGAGCTTTTATGCAGTCGTTGCCGGAGGCAAGGGTGCTTGCTCGTCAGCTCGTATCCCTTTCAGAACGTCTTGGGAGAAAAGCCGTCTGTCTCATCTCCGATATGGATCAGCCTTTAGGGGAGTGGGTGGGCAATTCCGTTGAGGTGTTGGAGGCGGTGGAAGTTCTCTCCGGCAGAGGGCCTGCGGATACGCGGGATCTTTCTCTTGCTTTGGCGGCAGAAATGCTCTCCTTGGCACAGGGAATCTCGCAAGAAGAGGCGATGAAACGCTGTAAGGATGTTCTCAGCAGCGGAGAGGCGCTTAAGAAATTCAGCGAAGTGATTGCGGCGCAAGGGGGAAACCCGGCGCTGTGCTCCAGTCCGTCGCAGTATCTCCCAGCCGCACAGCATACACGGGCGATCTGTGCAGAGAAGGGCGGGGTTTTATCCAAATTGGATGCCCGCTCCATCGGTGAGGCCGTGCGCGCTCTCGGCGGCGGGCGTTTGCGCAAGGAGGATTCCATTGACCCCTCCGTAGGCATTCGTTTCCTAAAAAAAAGAGGCGAGGCCGTGCAGGCGGGAGACCCCATCGCAGAGGTACACTTCAATCAAGAAGAGCAGTACCGTTCGGCCGAGCCGTATATCATCGCGGCCATTGAAGTGACCGACTCGGCAACACCTCGCCCGCTGATCTTGGAGCGCGTGGAGTAAGACTTTATTTTTCCATCAAGGGCGTTACGGTGTAATGCCCTTGATGCACATCCTCGTTCCCTGTACACACGTTCGGCAATGGATACGTACATGATCTTTCCCTCCCTATCCAAGGCACCAACTGTAATTTTGATCGTCTTTGCGTTTACGGGGCCCTCGCTTTATGAAGGACTAGGGCGATGCACGGATAAGTGACACGTAGCATAAAATAATACTTTTTTAGAAGCAGTTTGACGGAAATAAATTGATATGTTAAAAGGGAGCTGTCAAAATATTCTCGTGTCGTATCGGTAAAAAAAGGACAGGAACAAGCAGCATCTCAAGAGAGTAATAAGTTGATTTTTAAAAAAAACGGGTATTCTATGACGGCTGATTTTGCAAATGGGAAAATATTTTGCCAAGGGCAGAAGCGGAGAAAATCACATTGGAGATATTCAAATCAAGAAGAGAAAGAAATAAAGATCGATTGGATTTTTTTCGCAGTCAGGTTCGCTCTGAAATATTTGAGGGACGTATTAGTTGCTGGCTCTTTATGGTTGCGTTTTTGTTCGTATTGGAATTTAACCATGGCTTAGATGGAAACGGAAAATTTTCACTTGGCATGGTTTTGAGTATATTGGCAACTCTTCACTACAGGCGATGGGGAGACTATGTTAACCGGGATCGAATTGAAAAATCCTGCTTATTCCTTGCGATTTTTATCATAGTGTGGACTTTGCAGTTTCTTTTTTTCTGCGGCTATCCGCCGGCCCTTATTTTCCTCTTTTGGGGAATTCTTCCCGGGTGGGTATTTTTTTGTGTGGTAAAACGGCACCCGGTTGTCCCTGTGTATAGAAAGTCCTATTCGGGGGCGCTTTCTATTGTCGCTCCAGAGACTCTCCGGATGATGAGAAAGCTGAATGTGGCGGTCGGCCGAATTAGGGACATGCAAACGATCTATATTTTGATTCTGAAGTATAATTTTATCCTTTTTTCTTTTATTTATCTGATTCAGTCTGTTCTAATCCGGCCAAGTTTTTACGCGTTAGGCCTCTATCTTTTTTTTCTCTGGTGGAAAAGAGGCGTAGATAAACACATTAAAATGATGAAAGAGGGCGAAATATATACTTTATTACGTTCCGAAGGGTATAACAGCGGGATTAGTCACTATAATTTTTGTAAGCAGATACTGCTTAATCTATGCGTTCTTGGCTATGTTTGCTTTATATCATCGTGTACAAAATATGGATCGATTTTCGTTGACCCCAGATTAGCCTATGGTTGGATCATATATGGATTGACGTACTCTCTCCTTGCTGTGGAGGTAAGATCTCAAGTTGCGTTGCAGGAGTACCGTAAAACTGTGAAAGAAATCTAAAGGGGGATGGCTGTAATCTCAGGTTCCACAAGAGTTTTTAGATGTAGCCTCTCCTGTCAGTGATTCAAAATATTCTTTGTCCTGCGGCGCAAATGGATATCCGAGAAAGACGTGCGTTATATTTTCTTGAAAAGTGTGTCCGTTCAACTGTAAGAAGGCATTAACAAGAAGTATCCCGCAACTTCGCGCATCCCCAAATAAACGGACTAAAAAAACCAACCACTGCCCCGGTAAAACACGGGAATTGTGGTTGGTTTTTGCATCTATGCAAAAAATTAGTTCAGCAAATTACGAACGTCATCCTCTGAAAGGCCGGTAAGGTCCGCTATTGTAGCGATATCCATGTTTCTGGATATCATTCTGCGGGCTGTCTCCAGGGCTTTTTTACGCTCACCCTCTTGCAGTCCTTCTTGTTTGCCCTCTTTTGTCCACCGTTCCCTGTACACACGTTCGGCAATGGATACGTACATGATCTTCCCCTCCCTATCCAGTTCCTCTTGGTATTTTACTATATCAAGCCATAGTTCTCCATCGTTAAGATTGATGATATTTTCAATAAACAGCAGTAAGCCGTGTTTGTCTTCATGATTCCAGCCGCGCTCACCCAGAAAACCCAGCAGTTCTTTAAGGTACGTGTGTTTTTGTCTCTCGTCGCGCTCGCACAGCAACGCGCGTTTTGCCGCACAAAGGGCAAGGTCAAAGGGGTTATGCGTCGCAAGCAGTTCTCGCTCGTTCAAATCCGCCACGACAAGGCGATTATACGTGTAAGTCACCTTTGTGCGGTACGAGTCGCTCTCGTAATACTCCGGCTCGTTTTTCGGCCTTTTGTCCGTAATAATAGCAAGAGCCACAGGCTCCCGCTTGTACATGGCGAAAATAAGCGACTTATAATGGTACATCCGAATAGGCAGTGATTCGCCGCCCTTGCCCTGGCATTCAAGGTGCATCAACACCCACTCGTTATCGCCATTTAGAAGCGGCACCTCGACGAGGAAATCAACCACATGCTTGCCGCCCTTTACTGTATATGTGGCCTTTTTAAGCTCCTTATCCATAAAACGCGGTTTGATCGCTCGGTTTGCGTCCTGATACAGATCGGGCATCGCGCGCTCCAACATATCATAAAAGAAGCGCTCGATAATATCCTTCCACGCGGAATCGTTATCCTTCTGTCTTATAGATAAAGCTCTCACGGATGCGCTCATAAGGTACCGTCCTTTTTCAGTGTAATCGGATCAATTATGGCATGATTATACGCCCTAAAAAATCACTTATCTACTAACACCCCGAAGGAAAAATTTGACGCCGTCCGTTTAACATGGTACTATCCGTTTCAATTGAATAGAGAACGATAGAGGCGCGGTTTTTATCAGTAAGCTCATGGATACAATAAGGTGTAGAGGAAATGAGCCCAAAGGAAAAACTGCCGAAGCAGCAAATGCCCTTCTGTATTTGCCGCTGGTTTTTATGTTAAGAGCATAAGAACTGTCATCTTGTTTAAGATGGAGAGCTATCCTATGAATAGGGGTATT
>JAGPAO010000098.1 GCA_018063805.1 Synergistaceae bacterium
GTCGCTTTTCCCTCCAGAGTCTTATACACCGAAAAGAAATGTGTCATCTCCGAAAAGACGTGGACCGGAAGATCGCGTACATCTTTATAACTATTGTACGTAGGGTCGCCAAAAGGCACGGCGATTATTTTGTCATCCTGAAACCCCTGATCTTTCATGCTGATCACACCAATGGGGTAGCAACGAACCAGGGTCATTGGCAAAATCTGCTCCGAACACAAGAGCAAGACATCCAAAGGGTCGTTATCGGGAGCATAGGTCCGAGGGATAAAGCCGTAGTTTGCCGGGTAATGCGTCGATGTATAAAGAACGCGGTCCATAATTAAAAGACCCGTCTCTTTATCCAGTTCATACTTAACCTTGCTCCCCTTGGAAATCTCTATGATCATCGTAAAATCATTATATTTAATTCTTTCCGGTTCTATGTCATGCCAAATATTCAATCCCGCAACCTCTTTCCGATTCTTTAATTTACAGAACAAAGGCACTCCCTATTCAACGAAGAGAAAAACCTCTGATCAGCTGTTCATTTTAGCGCAGATAAGGGGTAAAAGATAGCTGTTGGATAGGCGCAAAACAGCAACATGCGCGATCAATTGAGGGCATAGTCATTGATCAATATTGATCATCAAGGCGCTTCCCAAAAGATTCAGGATATTTATTGCGTCTGTATACCTGTTATAATTCTTTACAACAGGCGGTGAACCGATTGCAGGCAGAGGGAGAACAAAAGATAGATTTAGGCGAAACACAAAACGCAATGACGGATGCCAAAGAGGCGAACTGGCTTCTTCTGTTTCTTGTTGTCCTGTTAGCACTCCCATCCATTGCCCTTCACGCTATGAAAATCCCGGAATCCCCTCTCACCATGGCAGTCAAATTAAGCGCCTCCAGTCTCATCGGCATTGTTGGCTTTTTGGGGCTCAAACGGTTAAACGCTCCTTTTATCGCGGTTTTCAGCAGAAAAAACATTTCGCCGTCCCTAATCCTCACCGGCGGGGCTCTTATATTCCTCTACATCAGCCTCACCATTAGCGAGGTGGCAATAACGAAGCAGGTGCGCGAATTCTTAGATTTGCCGAAGATAGCCTCACCCTTTGAGGATATTCTTCCGTTGCTACGCTCAAAAAATCTAATGATTTTTTTCCTTTTCCACGTCATTGTATGGGGGCCTTTTTGTGAAGAGTTATTTTTTCGAGGGTATCTTCAGAGGGCTTATGGCCGCATGGGAATGCTGCATAGTGTTCTCTGGCCCTCTCTGTTCTTCGCGTTCTTACACGGAGGAGGCATGGCTCCTTTTTCCAAAATTTTTATGGGCGCTTCGCTGGCTCTCATCTCCCTTCGGTATAACGGATCGATCATGCCCTCCTTTCTCATTCATATGGGTAATAATCTGTTACCGCCGTTGCTCATAACCATTGCCTATGCACAGCTTCCTCGGGGAGTTGCAGAGGAAATGCTCTTCTCTGCCGCCGCCAATATGAAGGAAGAAGCGACGATCAGCCCTCTCCTTCCATCTATGGCTCTCTATACTGTTTTATTCTTTGCTTTTATTGCTATCTTAAGTACCCTGTTCCTGCGCCGCCTCTGGAGGCAGTGCCCCATCACTCCTTCACCGCAAATGCCCCTCAAACAGGGGTGGAAAATTGTATTGCACCTCCCCATTGTTCTGCTCGGCCTCGCCATTTACTATCTGGCCTACTGATTTTGTCTGCCAAACAGATGTCAATGCTATAATTTATATAGATGAACAGATCATCACTTGGAGGGAACAACATGACAACCACGCATCATGAATTTGACTATGAAATCTGCAACAGCCGCATACGTCCCATTGCTGAAGAACTGATAAAAAAATACGAAGAACTGCGCCATATCGATCCGGAAAAAATTCTCTTTGTCCTTAATCACAAATCCGGAGGAAATAAGAAAAAAATAACCATGGCGGTCACATCCAGAATTTCTCCCAAGTGGACGGAACTGCTCTTCCAACTGGGGGCCTGTTCTTTTTTCCATATGATGGAGTTTTATTCAAAAACAACCTCCTGCTTGGACGAAAACCAGATGGTGGCACTGGTTTATCGAGAGTTGCGAACCATCGGTGCAGAGGGACAGATCGTCTCCCCCGATGTGCATGACTGGTGGCAGGTACTGATGGGGCTTGGCCGTCACTGGTTTTACCCCGATCAAACGTGTCCGAACCTGCTGGATGACAGCGTGGACTGGAAAAAATTAATGGGAGCCTACTACGAAGAGCCCAGAATGCCCGATTAAAACATAAAAATAGTATCCGGGGAGCGTGACCATGACGGAAAACGTAACGAATCCACTCCACACTCTCAGAGAAGATCCGCTTAACGCAGAAACAACGATAAGAGAACTGATCGAGCCGCAGCAACCGAACATCTTGCTGGGACAGCTGATGCATTTTCGAGAATATCTCGTCACCAAACCTCTTCCCACTAAGGGGTCCGAGGCGGATTTGTACCTCATCCAAAAAGAAGGACAGGATTTCATCCTCAAGCTCTACCGCAATGCCATGGCCCCCAAACAAGAGGTGCTCAATAAAATATGGGCCTTAAGCCGGGAGAACCCCCATCAGCTCGTCTCCATTTTGGATGTCGGGTTTGATGCGGCTTCCGCACGCTGGTATGAGATTATGGAGTATCTCCCCTTAGGGTCTTTACGCGATATCGCCTTTTGCTGGAGCGACCGCCGCTCTTTTGTCCTGGCGATGATTCATGAACTGACGCGATCGCTGCATCTGCTGCATCAAAATGAGATCGTCCACTGCGATTTAAAACCGAGCAATGTATTGATACGTTCCTGTAACCCGCTGGATCTTATTTTGACTGACTTTGGGATCGCCTCTCAAATGGCCTCCGGCGTGTCTTTAAAGATGACCAGCCACAAGGGAACCCCTATGTACTGGGCACCGGAGGCGTTCAGCGGGCTCGTGGCTCCGGCAAGCGACTGGTGGGCGCTCGGGATCATCGCATTGGAGTACCTTGTGGGCAAACACCCCTTTGACGGCTTTGGACAACAGCAGATCACCTATCAGCTGACGGTAAAGAACGTCGAAGTCCCCGCAGGCCTTGGCGACATGGAAATGCTGCTCAAGGGGCTTCTCACTAAGGATGCCGCAAAGCGCTGGGGGTACGAACAGATTACCCGATGGCTTGCCGAAGAGAGGGATATCCCCGTCTATTATGAAAATCCCGAGACTAAAGAAAAAAAAATAAACGCGGAAGAAGGGGAATGGCTCCCCTTTCGTTTTGAAGGAGAAGAGCTTCTCTCCCTTGAGGAAATCGCCCGAGCTTTCGCTAAAAACGAGGAACGCTGGCAATTGGGGGCACAATATCTTCGTTATGTTCGCCAGTGGATGGAAAGCAACGGCGAATTTGACAAGGCGATTCAATTGGGGGAAATGTTAACCGGTAAAACAGATACAGATCTCTTTCACTTTATCCATTCCAATGCTTCTCTTCCTTTCATTTATATGGGAAAGGTTATTGATAGAGAGATGCTGTTGGAGTGTGTGAAAAAACAAGGGGATGCGACGGCTAACCCCACGGAACGTACGATCGCAAAAGCGCTGGATAGTGAAACCCTTCTGGATCTACTGGATGCATACTGCCGCTACAACGCAAAACAGGACATCCCCTTGCGGCATTTAATCCTGCTTCTGCGATCAGCTGGAAGCGTGGGGCGCTACGATTACGCAGAGGCGCTCTTAAATACCGGCGATTATCTTTGGCCGGAGCTCCCCGAAGGAGCTGTTCCCCTCAACCCCATCTCCGTCTTAAAAGAAATAGGGGACATGCCCATGCGGCGTGAAGCCTATGAAGAGCTTCGAACACGCTACGCCCTCCCCAAAGAACTGACAGAACAGTTGAAGGATAGTAAATCCTACAAAACGGCGGCTCTTACTATTAAGGAACTGGAAAAACAGAGTCTGCTGCTCGAAAAAACAGCGCCTCTTCAGCCCCCTGTTCCCCTCGATAGCAATGGGGATTGCACGCTGGACCTCGAAAACTACAAGGATCTGGCAAAGAGAAAAAACTGGGGAGTGGACGGCACCCTGCAGGGAACCATCGCCCGGGCCAGCATTCAACTGGACGCAATCGCCAAGAAAATGGGGAAGGAATCGGACGCACATTGGACGATCAGCCAACTACAGGAAATTCGCCGTCAAAAAGTAACTCAAAAGAGCCGTGATTTTGTAACGCAGGTGACGGCGATTATCGAAAAAAATGTGCCCGGAGGTGCAGAAACGCTCTCTCCGTCGTACCTGGACTACGCACTTTTAGGTGTTCCGGCTTCGATCATCCTGCTTTTTATGTTTTACCCCGTATCCAGAGAAATGATGATTCAATTCTCCTTAGCTTCCGCCTTTATCGTAACCTTGGTTGCTGCTATTACTTTTTCCTTTACAACCAATATACGCAACCCCGAGTTTCGAGGTATCATCCGCATCGTTATTTCCGCAGTGATAGCAGCCGCGATCACTGTATTTCGATACCAGTACTCCAATGTGGATGAATTAAAAGCGCTCTCCCTGTACTTTGGGATCAAGCGAGGCTTCTACCCCTCCGTCATGGCGTTTTTTCAGAAGCACATCTACGTCGTGTATCTATTTCGATACGGGGTCGGCTCGATGTTTCTTATATGGCTTTGCCTGCGTTGGAGACGCTATATCCGAAACAAGATAAGGGGAAAATACACAGAAATGATCAAGCAGCTCAACGCACTGCGTTGAGCCCATAAAGGAGGAATACGCTCTTGAGCTCTGCATATATCGGCAATCAATTGAGTATGGAGACCGCACTGCTCGGCGGTGTACTGGCTTTAGGAATGGCTCCGTTCGTGCTTCTGGCTCTTCCGACTGCTCTTTTGGGCAGAGCCATCCTGAATGAAATCCAAGAGTGCCAAAAAGAGAGGAGCGCGGATGCGGTTCTCGAAGGTGCAAGCGAAAGTGCACCTTACGCCGCTCTTCGTTTGGGGGATGCTGTCCGCGAACAGCTGCAAACCCTACTGGATGGAGAAAGGGAAAAAATCCGCACGTTAAAGAATGGAAGCGTGCGAAAATCATTGGAGGCCATTCAGGAAAAACTTCAAGCGGACTGTTTGGAACAACTGTCTACGGGAAATATTAGGGATCTGGACGTGCTGTTTCGTGAACTCCGCGTAAAAATTAGCGAAGCACAGATTGAAGAACGCAGTTGGTTGCTGAGCCTTCAAGATTTTAAGGATCGCTGCCGTATCGCACACAAAAAAATCTCGAACAAGAACGCCTTGCGGTTAGAAGAACTACAACAGGAGGCGGAGAAATTGGGCAACCTCCCCTTCGACGAAGGCTTTTCCCGCATTATAGAAATGACAGCGGAGCTGCGCACTATAACGCAAGAGCTTATAGAGACAAGCGTTTCCCCCAATCCATCAAAAGAAATCGATGAAATTTTAGACTGTGCGGCACGTATCGCACAAATAGATCCGCAGGAGAGAGAAAAACTCCTCCCGCTCTTGGATGAATTGGAGCACCCCTCCCCCTTTGAAAGCCGAATTTCCATGATCCACCGGCAAGTTCGGCTAACCTACGCCGCCGTACGGGAGCGCGCGGCACAAACGCACTGTTTTAAAGAGGAGTTGGGGCCTCTTCTTCCGCTCATATCCCTCATTCCGACCGGAGAATCCCTTGCAGAGCGCATTCAATCGCTGTTGCAATCCGAATTTATCGAACGAAAGACATTCCTCGCCCTTTATGAGGAGACACAGTTGCTTCTGGCACAAACCCAAGAGAACCTGGCGGACGCCATCCTCACAGAAAAAGTATCCTCTATCCTTGAGGAAATGGGCTACTCACTCGACGCTGAGGAGGAAAAGACATGGAAACCGGGGCAGATTGTGTATCTAAACTCCCCCTATGACGGTTACAGCACCATGCTCAAAATTTCCGAAAAAAGGGATGTGGCCATCCGCTTGGTGCGCAAAGTCGCCACAGAAACGGAGCGAGAACACACCAGCTCTTATCAGCGCCAGAAAGATGTGGAGATCGGCAAGAAATGGTGTAAGGATTTGGACGCGTTCTTAGAGCGCATGCGTGCGTTCGGCATTCCGCTTGATACCGCACTGCGTCAGGAGCCGCACGAAGCCCCCCTGCTGGTCGTCGTGGATCATCGCCTTGCCGAGGGACAAAAAAAACAATCCGGCAAAACTCAAGAGCATGGCGCTCTTAGCCAAAGAAGCGAGAGATGAGTTTTTTGCTGAGCCCAAAATGGGCGCGCGAAATAGAGCGTTTCTTACCTATCAAACCGCAGTTTCTTCTTTGCGGCAATGTGCACGACGTTTTTCCTGCGGAAATTTCAGATTGCGTCGTCACGCTGAATTTAACGGACTATCTCTGTCAAATGCTCAAAAACAAGGACTACTCCCTCATCGTCCTATACGAACCTCTTATCGGATTGACTCTTCTCCATGGCGAGGAGTCTTTTTTCAACCAACTTACAGGGGAAACGGTAACCGGTACCACGCCAATCCCCGCCAGTTTAGAACGGGTATCGGAAATAGCAACCGCGATGGCGGATAGCGGTAACGGCCACACTGCCCTGTTGCTTCGCTGTGCCTCGCGCATGAGAGATCTGTGCGAAAAAGACACGGAGCCCTTTTTTTATCGATTATTCCGCCTCTCCCTCAATGCCACCCCCAAAATGATCCGAAGCGATGGTTCCCCAGAGGGGGCAAGCCTCCCTTTATTCAATCCCATTTTTTGGATTATGGATAAAGAGAACGATCTCCCCCCCTGGTATGTACTGGATAACCCACGCGTTCGCGTCCTACCCGTTCCCCGTCCCGATAATGCGATCCGCTCCTGCCTTGTAGAGGCTGTCTCGCCAAAAATTGCAGGGTACGGCGAACTGGACGAGCACTCCAGACAGACCAATCTGAACTTATTTAAGGATCAAACTACCGGATTACTGGCAGGAGAAATCGCAGCCATCGCGCAAATGGCCCACAGAGAAGGCCTCCCTTTTAGCCAGATAGGAGACGCTATTCGCCGCTACAAACTCGGCATTCAGGAAAACATGTGGGAAAAACTGGATGGAGGGAAAATCGCAACGGCGGAGTCCTTTTTGAATGCAAAGGTCATGGGTCAGGCAACGGCGGTTCGCCATGCGGCGGACATCCTTAAACGCTCTCGCTTTAACCTTTCAGGGGCTCAATTTTCCCGTTATTCGCAGCGCCCCAAAGGAATTCTCTTTCTCGCAGGGCCCACCGGAGTCGGCAAGACGGAGCTTGCAAAAGCGATCACAGAGCTCGTTTTTGGCTCCCCCACCCACTATATCCGTTTTGATATGAGCGAATTCGGGCATGAACACGCCGATCAGCGCCTCATCGGATCCCCTCCCGGCTATGTGGGATACGATGTGGGGGGGGAATTAACCAACGCCATCAAACAAAATCCCTTTTCCATCGTTCTCTTTGACGAGGTCGAAAAGGCGAACCCCAAAATATTGGACATCTTCCTCCAAATTCTGGACGATGGGCGTCTCACCTCCGGAA
>JAGPAO010000099.1 GCA_018063805.1 Synergistaceae bacterium
CGCACTCCTCTGCCTCTATTTTGGGTCAAAGGTCGGCGCGGGAGACGTTAAGATAAGCGCGAAAAAAGAGGCTACGTGGGGAAAGTACAGTGATCTTATAAAATTCCGTCCCTTCCTCCTGCTGGGAACCACCGCGCTCCCCATCTCCCTCGTGGATGCCTCTGTTATGAGCATGGCAAATCTTGCTGCCGAATACAAATTGATCGTCTCTTTCTTCTTCTCCAGCGCGGCCATTGCGGGAGTTCTGATCCGCGTTGCAGGCTCACGCTTTATGGACCGCCTGCCGAGGAAAATCTTAATCGCCCCCGCTTTGATCATGATGGCCAGCGCTATATTATGGATTTCGCTATTCCCTAATAATAAAATCTTATTGCTTACCGGAACGCTTTTTGGGGCGGGCATAGGTATCGGTTTTCCCGTTGCGCTCTCCTTAATCAGCGATCTACTGAGTAAAAGACTCCAGCCCAAAGGCACGGTCGCCATTATGCTCACATTCGACACGGGATGGATGCTGACACCGCTCATTGTCGGATACGCATCCTCTGTGATCGGCATTGATTGGACGTTCCGCCTACTCGCCTTAATGGGGCTCCTTTGCGCTCTTTCAACTCATTTTTGGGGATGGTTACCGCTACACAGAAGACGCAAAAGGAAGTTGTCCTAAATTTTAAAAGCCGGGTAATCGAGGAGCATCAGCCTCTTCCGCCACCGTATGCGCTTGCATTATTAATCTAAAATCGCCTTACTTATCAATGCTGTGATTTTTTTGTTTGTCAATGGCGCATATCCATGTATAATACGGTCAAGAACACTATTAATAATAGGCATTGGATCGCCTGTTTCCTTGCACAGTATTTTCATTTCTTTATATTATATATAAAAATGCAAACAATTCTTAACTATTAAGAGGGAGTGTTTGGGAATGAAGATCAAGACCAAGTTATGGGGAATCACCGCTATCATAGGCCTTATGCTCATCGTAATGATCTCCGTTGTTTATTTAAAGGGCCGGAGTACTATTGTTCGGCTAGCCTCAACCGAGGGATCCGTGACGACTCAGCGAACGTCCCTTTGGCTCAACTCGTATTTTGAAAGCATCAGCGGTATCGTCAACACCCTGGCACCATCTGCGCCCGGTCTGTTTAATCCCGATGGCACCCCCAATAAGAACAAAATGTTGCCCGCACTAACCTCAATATTAAAAAATAACACTCAGATCAATCCCTTGGATTTTTACATCGGGGACGCAAAGACAGGTGCTTTTGTTTCAGCAGCGGGTTTTATACCGGGTGCCGACTATGACCCACGCAAGCGCCCTTGGTACATTGCCGCATTAGAATCGGATGCAACCGTTTTTTCTCCCCCTTATCAAGATGTCAACACGAAAAAAATTGTCATTGCCGCCTCTCGGGCCATTCGCTCGCAAGATCACTCCGTGCTCGGCGTTATCGGACTTGAAGTTTCACTTGAAGATCTGGCAACGATTGTTCCGGAAACAGAAGTCTTTAACGCAGGCTACGGCGCACTGCTAGACTCTACGGGACGCGTGTTAATGCATAAAGATCCCGCCCTTGTCATGAAGGCAAACATGTTAGAACGCAGTGAATTTATCTCCGACACCATGCTTGAAGCCGGGCGAAAAATATTCTCAAGTTCCACTCCTAAAGGACAAGTCGGAATGGTCGACTACGTTGGAAGCTCTCGCGTTTCTCACAGAGCGTTTTATATACATCTAAATAATGGCTATGTCTTCTTGATGACCTTCCCCACAGAGGATCTCAACGCGATTGTGAATGAAATCAGTTGGCCTCAGCTCGTAGGGGGAATACTCACTACTCTTGCCATTTTGATCGGCATGTTCTTCACGATACCCAGCATTACCAGACCGATTAGCGGCGTGGCAAAAGCACTGAGCCGCCTCGCCTCACTAAACCTTACCCCGGATCCGTCATTACACTGGATTGAAAAACAGAAGCAAGAGAAGACGGAAATAGGGGGAATGGTTGCATCTCTCGTTAATTTGCGCAATGAAATTGGAAATGCCATGGGCAACCTCAAACAAAGCGTAGACAGCACGACCTCTACCGCAAAAAATCTTGAGGAACTCACCCATCAATCCAATGATGAGGCTGAAAAAAGCAAACAAGCCGTTCACTTTGTTACAAACATTGTCACGTCGTCTTTGGATTCGATCAATCATGCCAATCGATCTGTCGAAGAGGTTTCCCATGCAGCGAACATGACCGCTACGTCTGCGACAGAGGGCGCACAAGCTTCCTCCGCTACGGCAACGATCAGTCAAAATGCCGTGAATGGGGTTCAACAGTTCATTGGAAAACTTTCTACTGTTGAAAAAGCCTCCCTTGATAACAGCCGGAGCATTTCTGAGGTCGGTGCCTCCGTTGTCGCAATTTCCGAGTTCGTCAACACCATTCGTAATATCGCAAGCCAGACAAACCTGCTCGCCCTAAACGCCGCAATTGAAGCGGCGCGAGCCGGAGAGGCAGGGAGAGGCTTTGCCGTTGTGGCGGATGAAGTACGAAAACTGGCAGAAGAGTCCAATGTCGCGTCCCATCAGGTGGCAGAACTAATTGAAAAATTACAGCACAACACAAACGCATCGATCACGGCAACGCAGCAATCCACTCAAGTTGTTTCTGAAGTGATTGTCGATGCAGATGAGACGCTGCGAGAATTACGAGGGGCATTGGATGCTATAGGGCGCATCAATGATTCCATGCAGACCATTGCAGCCGCAGCCCAAGAACAAGCCGCATCAAGCACAGAAATATCGCATTCGATCAATCAAGTAACAGAAAGCACGCAGGATCTGGCAGAAAAAATCACGCAGGTGGGGCAAACAACGGATCGCTCCGTAGAAACGATGTTTGAAGTATCGAATCAAGCAAAACAACTGGCACACGTATCCGAGGAGCTGCAACAAATTATGGATCGGTTCATCCTCGATGAATCGACCCCACACAGCTCACATCGCCCCATGTTAGGCTCCTAGATATCGTGAAAGCAAGCACTCGCTGACGGACATAAAAATGGGGAAGCGTTAAAAAACGCTCCCCCATTTTTCAACGATTGCCAGATCCTCTCGGTATTCGGGATGCTCGGGCTTAAGCGAGTTAATCACGACACCCGACGATTTGCCGGTTGCGTGGATATAGAGCCCATCACCAAGGTACAATCCAATGTGCCCGGGCCAAAAGAGCATATCGGCGGGCTGGGCCGCTTCTGCGGAAATTTCTTTAACGGGATACCCCTCCACAATGCGCGCGTCCCGATAAATAAAAAGTCCGTTTAACATGTAAGCCATAGCGGTTAGCCCGGAACAGTCAATCCCGTAGTGGCTCTTCCCGCCCCAGCGATACTGCGCCCCCATGTAGAGCATCGCATCGGCGATCACGTTCTTTCTCATGCGTTCCGGGTCCAGTTCCTGCCATTTGCGTGCCAACCGCACCGAATGGCTGCGCACGAACCCATTCTGCCCATCGGCCAGAATGGCGGAAAGCCACTCCGACTTTCCTTTTTCATCATAAAACGGATCGCCTATCTCCAAAAGTGCTCCGCGTGGAAGTGTCGTTATGGCATTGCTTTGAAAAGACGGTTCTTCCTGAATATCGGCAAAGGGGGCGATCACACGGTAAGAGGCGCGTTGCTCCCACTCCTTAACGTCAACGCCATAAATAACACACTGAGGTTCGACGAAGCCCTCATAGCGATAGCGCATGTTCACCTTGAGCATCCCATTTTCTTTATCGACAATGGAAGCCGCCATGCCATAGAGTGCTTCATCCGCAAGCTCTCCCGTTGTTCCCGCGCCCTTCATCAGCGAGGATACGGGGGCAATAAAAACAACATCATCCCCTACATGACAACCGTTCATACAAACCACTCCCGTCTTGAATCATACACAGTGCGTGATAATGCACCGATGAGTTCTTTTGATTCCGGCTCCGGCATCTCCGCAGTGAAAACACCAAAAAAATAATCCCCGCAGTCGGCATGAAAAATACCCGCATCGTGGTGCACATCGGGGAGCCCCCCTGTTTTATGCGAAAGCGGACACTCATCCTCTGAAAAAAAACGAAGCAACATCGAGGAATCCGCTACATTTTTCAGCATATCAAATGCCATTGATGCCGGTTTCTGATCAGCGTTATTATCCGCTTCGCCCCTTGATGAGCACCATAGCTTTTCGTATAATCGACACAGATCCAAGAGAGAGATGGTGTTTTCCTCTCCCCTAGCGGCAGCCTCCGTGTCCATCATCAACCGACGAAGATGCGTCTGCTCCATCCCCATCTTTTGCGCCAGCTCGTTGACCGCAGAGAATCCAATCCGTTTGATCACAAGATTCGTCGCTGTATTGTCGCTGGTTGCGATCATCAATTTCAGCAAATCCCCCAAAAGCCACTGCTCCGTGTCCAATAGCGTTACCAAGCTGTAGGGCACTCTGTCAGAAGGTTTCACATGAATCATCTCATCAAGACGGATCCTCTCTCCATTCTCCGCCCCTAGAGCATCAAGGCATGCGAGCAGAATCAGCACCTTGATCGTACTCGCAGATTTCATCTCCCACTCCGGATTGCGGCTGTACAAGACCTTACCGCTCTGAAGCGGCTTTAACAGTACCGATACGCGGGAACCTTCGCAGGTATAGCGATTGCAAATTCCGTCTAACGTGTCCCATACGCTCATTTTCTTACTTCCCTTCAACAAGCCCCCATGCCTTCCGGCAAGGGGGCTTGTTCTTTTCATTCGTGCTATTTTTTAGCGATTGCCAATGACCACGTTGCCCATATAAAAAGTACCCATCGTTGTTCGCTCCAGCCCCTTCACATACGGGCGCACCACAAAGTCATCAACCGGATAGAACAGCGGGACAATAGGCAGATCGTCCATAAAGAGCTTATTGGCCTTGTACATACTCGCATCACGAGCCTTACCCATTTGCGTCATCGAAAGGGCGATCAGTTTGTCATACTCTTTGTTTTTCCACTGCGGCCAATTAGAGCTTACATTCGAGATAAAGAGGTCGAGAAAAGTCATCGGATCGGAGTAATCCCCCCACCAGTGACCGCGGGCAATCTCATAATTCCCTTTTTTGCGGTTATCAAGGAAAACCTGCCACTCCTGATTCGCAAGCTTAACCTGGATGCCCAGTTCCTTTCTCCACATCTCCTGAACGGCCTCGGCCTGAAGTTTGTGTGTCTCCGATGTATTGTAAAGCAATGTCAGCGTAGGGAAGCCCTTACCACCGGGGAATCCCGCTTCGGCAAGGAGCTTTCTTGCCGCGTCTCCTTTAGCCCCCCCCTTGGGGTCAAAGCCAAAGGTACCGGCTGTCTTGCTGAAATCCTTTCGGGCGCTGTCTTTAATCCCCTGAGCGACCACGTTAATGGCCGGAATTTGTGCTCCCTGCATGACTTTATCCACGATTGCCCTGCGATCCACTGCCAGAGCCAGAGCTTTGCGGACGCGAACGTCATCGAGCGGTTTTTTCTTCGTATTCAGAGTGTAGAAATAGGTCGTTATCTGCGGATAGGCCACAAAGCCCTCCATCTTTTTGACCCTGGGCATCTCCGGACCGGGGATATTATCCAAGATATCCAGCTCTTCGTTTTCAAATGCCGTCAGCTCCGTCGAGGCCTCCTGAATAAAGCTGCCCTCTATGCGTGCGAGTTTTACCTTCTTTGCATTCCAATATTTGGGGTTTTTCTCCAACACCGCGCCGTCCGCTCCGAATTTTTTCAATACATACGGTCCATTGCCGATGTAGGTCGCGGCGTTGCGCGCCCATTTTTCCGGGGCCTTTTCCACCACGTCACTTCGAACGGGCTGATAAGCCATAAAAGCCGTCAACTGAAGAAAGAAAGGCGTCGCGTTTTCAAGCGTGACAACCAGCGTGCTGTCATCCTTGGCCTGCACACCCACATTTTCAACTTTCCCCTTGCCCTCGTAATAATCCTTTGCGCCCTTAACAAAAAAGAAGATGGACGCATAACTGGAACCCGTTTTGGGGTTGACCACGCGCTTCCATGCATACTCAAAATCCTGAGCCCGGACGGGCTTTCCATCGGACCAGTTCGCCTTGCGGAGCTTAAAGGTGTACGTCTTTCCATCCTCCGATATTTTCCAAGACTCCGCCATTCCGGGTTGCAGCTTTCCGTTGCGATCGCGGAGCAATCCCTCAAAACAATGGTCGATGATAAACCCGGCCATCAAATCACCGTTGATCGTGGGATCCAGTGTTTTAGGTTCATTAGCTAGGTTATAGCGGATAACCTGCTCCGCTGCGTTGGCAGACACAGGCAGAAGCCCCCCCATCACCGCAAGGATTCCCAAAAACAAAGTGAATAACACGATTCTTTTTTGCATGCTTCTTATCATATCCCTCATCCCTTCTTTACATGACTTTTGCAGCTAGTTTAACCGATTCCACCGGGAACGGTTATTCTTTCAATAAAAAACACGCCGTAAAATGTTCTGCGGATACCTCCGTAAGAGGCGGAACCGCTTCGGCACACTGCGCCGTTGCATAACGGCACCGCGTGCGAAAAGTGCACCCCGATGGGGGATCGATGGGGCTGGGCACATCGCCGGTCAACAGGATTCTGCCCTGACCGTTTTTTCGCCCTCCTATCCGCGGAATGGAGGAGAGCAAGGCCTGTGTATACGGATGCACAGGGTTCTTGTAAAGCTCCTCCGATGACGCCACTTCCACCAATCGCCCCAAGTACATGACGCCCACCCGGTCCGCGATATGCCGCACCATGGACAAATCGTGCGCGATGAATAAATACGTTAACCCAAACGCTTCCCGTAAATCTTCAAGCATATTGACAACCTGAGCCTGTATGGAGACGTCCAGAGCGGAAATCGGCTCATCACAGACGATAAATTCCGGGTTTGCAGAAAGAGAGCGCGCAATACCGATGCGTTGGCGTTGCCCTCCGCTAAACTCGTGCGGATAGCGCATGGCATGATCGGGGTTAAGCCCCACACGTTCTAAAAGATCGTGCACTCGCGCCATGTGCTCCAGGGGCGTTCCGATTCCGTGGATCAAAAGCGGTTCGGCGATAATATCCCCCACGGTCATTCTTGGGTTCAAAGAGGCATAAGGATCCTGAAAAATCATCTGCATTCTGCGGCGGTCAATACGGCAATCCCCATCAAAAAGGATTTCTCCCGCCGTCGGCTCGTAGAGACGCACAATGACCCTGCCGAGCGTCGATTTTCCACAGCCGGATTCCCCAACAAGCCCCAGCGTTTCGCCTTTGTAAATGTGGAGGCTTACGCCATCGACCGCTTTTACAGTGCGTTCTCTCCTGGAGAAAACCCCCTGCGGCTTAAGCGGAAAATATTTTTTTACCCGTCGCACCTCGAGCAGAGGGGATTGTTTTTTATCAATGTGCATTCGAAACACCCTCCTTTGCGGGCATTTCCGGAGAAAGCCGCCAGCAGGCGGCCC
>JAGPAO010000019.1 GCA_018063805.1 Synergistaceae bacterium
GATGGCCTTGGAGCTCTCCCACAAGCCGTGGATGTTGCAGTACGACTTCGCGATCAGCGTTCCCGACTTTGTAAGCTTGACGCGAAGGCAACCAAAGGGCTCGGAGGATACGGGGCCGGGGTTCTGGGCGTCCATAGAATCGCTGTGTACATCAAACGCGAGTTTTCCGACTTCGATGACGAACTTTCCGCCATCGGGAACAAAGAAAAGCGTTATTCCCTTAATGTAGTGCGCCGCCGTGTTGGGATGGGGGATTTCTTTACCCACAGAAAGGGTTACGCAAAAATCCTCTCCCGCTTTTACTTTATCAGGTGCCTCAATAACCGGGACGTGCTTCTCTCCCTTCCAATCGCCGCTCTGTACAAAATCGCCAATCTTCATAGCAGTACCTCCTCTTATAATTATCAGGTGGTTCTATTATAGAACGATTTTAAATTAAAGGGAAGCTAGGCCGGAAAAAAGTCGGCGAAGATTTCCGCCACGGTCTCCATTTTTTTGCACTTGGCCACGTTATCCCCGGCAAAGAAAAGCCCCGTCTCCCATTCGCCGCGATACGCGTCCACGAGTGCCTGAGCGATGCAAAAGGTGGTTCTAGTCTTAAGATACTCGCAGTGCGACAGGCAGGCAGCTAAACAGGGTTTACTCTCAGCTTTTCCCGCCAAATAACGGTCTACAAATGGGTTACGGATAGCCCTTCCTGGAATTCCAACGGGGCTCATGATCAGAACCACATCCTCCTCCGTTGCATCCACCATGGCCTGTTTGAAGCGAATATTCGCATCTCCTTCAACAGAACAGGCAAACCGCGTACCCACCTGCACGCCTCTGGCTCCCAGCTCAAAAGCGGCCAGCATATCCTCCCGCCCCCAGATGCCTCCGGCGGCAATAATGGGGATATCGGACTTCACCGTGTTGGCAATATAATTCACAAGCTCAGGAACGACCACTTCCAACGAAAAAGCGGGGTCTGTGATCTGCTCCATTTTAGTGGCTCCGAGATGTCCCCCCGCATGCAGCGGCGTCTCCATGATAAACCCATCCGGCTGCCTTCCGTACAACTTCTCCCACCGCCGAACGATGAGATCCGCAGCTTTAAGAGAGCTGACAATGGGCACCAATGCCACATCAGGATAATCTTTTGTGTATTCCGGAAGCTTCATCGGCAATCCGGACCCGGAGATAATAATATCCACGCCCGCTTTACAAGCACCGCGGACGTGCCTATCGTAGTCGGTTAAAACGGACATGCAATTGACAGCAATCACGCCGTCAGGGGCCGTTTTTCTCGCCTGACGAATGCTCTCCTGCATCACCAATTCGTTTGCGTCAAAGTAGTTCTTTCCAGTAAACATAGGATCATCGCACGCAAGGCCAACGCTTGCAATCGTACCGATACCTCCGGCGCGTGCAACGGCACCCGCAAGGCTCGATCCCGATATTTTGACCCCCATTCCACCTTGAATCAACGGATACTTTGGGGTGTGCTTGCCGATTTTGAGCGGCTGAAGTTCAGTCAAATGTAACGACTCCTTTTATTTATTAGATAGGTGAATGCCTCTTCTCACACCGACAGGCACTCCATCGCCTGTTAGTAAATATGCCCTCAATTATATCTCAATAAAAATGAAAAAGGAGAAAAAAAACAAAAATCAGTAGTATTACAGACCCCTTATCGCGCACGCTTCTCGCAGAGGAGGCGAAAACGCGCCATCACATGAGCCAGTGCCGGGTCTGTTATCTCGTAGGAGAGCTCTCTGGCCGCTTCCTCCACTTGCCGATCGTCCAAAGACAGCCTCTCTCTCTTTCTTTCAGGATAGCCGACGACCTCCCTTGTCGGAGCGATAGACCCCATTTTTATCTGCAAATCTGCCAGCGGGAGGGAGGTAAAACGCTCTATTGATCTCAGGATACTGTTTTTTTTAAAATGCATATCCTGCAATGCAGCCGAATTGCTGACCATTATATGAAGAATCCCGCCCTTTTCGCTAAACTCAAACTGCTTGGGGGAACTCCTCCGTGCAAGGGCGTCTCCGACAAGACCGACCCAATTGGACTCGATTCGCCGCAATAAAGAGCACAGCCCGAGGATGGAGATTTTTTTACCGTCAAAGAGCTCCTTTGCCGGGTGGACTTTCTCCCCTCGCATACGCCTCATGAAGCAGCCTCACTCCTTCGCTTGCGCTCGATACTGACTTGCAAAAGCTGGATATCGGAGGGGGTGACTCCGGGAATGCGCATCGCCTGCCCCAACGTCCGCGGCTGTACCTGGACAAATTTTTGACGCGCCTCAGAGGAAAGCCCCTCTATCTCTGAAAAAGGAAAGGCATCGGGGATGCGCAGAAGATCCATCCTGCGGATATGCTGCACCTGGCGCTCCTGCCTTTCGATATAGCCGGAGTACTTAAACTCTATAGAAAGCCTCTCTCCAATGTCCTTTTCAAGATTCGATTCAAATAGCTGCGTAAATTTTTCCCAGCTTATTTCAGGGCGCAACAGCATATCGGCCGCGATCATCGGTTCATCGATGGGGGAGCTGCCAAAGCGGCGCAATTGCGCGTTAATGGCCTCCGTCGGAGGTATTTTAGAAAGCTCCAAACGTTTTTTTTCCTCATCCATCTGTCTCCATCGCCGCTGAAGCACCCACCAATTCTCGTCGCCGATCAAACCTATTTCTCGTCCGATAGAAGCAAGACGCCTGTCTGCGTTATCGTGACGCAACAACAGGCGATGCTCGCACCGGCTGGTCAACATTCGATACGGCTCGTTAGTTCCACGTGTAACCAAATCGTCTATCAAAACTCCGAGATAGGCCTGATCGCGCCCAAGAACAATCGGCGGCTCTCCTTGTGCGCTTCTGGCTGCGTTGATCCCCGCTAAAAGGCCCTGTGCTGCAGCCTCTTCGTATCCCGAAGTGCCGTTGATCTGCCCGGCGGTGTACAAGCCGCGCACCTGCTTATTTTCCAACCACGGCTCCATTTGCGTTGGGGGGATGTAATCATACTCAATGGCATAGCCGGGGCGAAGAACCCACGCCCTCTCGCAGCCGGGGATGGTCTGCAACATCTGGATTTGAACATCCACGGGAAGGGAGGTTGAAAAATTTTGCATGTACACCTCTTTGCTGTGCTTGCCCACAGGCTCTAAAAAAATAGGGTGCGTGTCTCTCTCCGGAAATTTAATCAGTTTATCGTCAATGGAGGGGCAGTAACGAGGCCCCAGCGCCTTAATCTGTCCGTTGACAAGCGGGGATCGGTCAAAGTGAGCGCGAGCCACCTCGTGGGTCCGCTCATTGGTTCGCGTTAAACCGCAATAAAACCCTTGATAGGCTTTTTTCTCCCCCCAGTGAGAAAAACACTCCGGCGCGTCATGGCTCTCTTGAAGCCGCAAACTCCCCCAGTCGATGGTGTCACGGTGGACTCTCGGAGTGGTATCGGTGCGCAGCCTCCCCAGAGAAATGCCCGCATCCGTCAGGCTTTTTGATAAGGAATCGGGCGAGGCCTGCTGCCCCACAGGGCCGGAGGAAAAACTGTGCAATCCCATGTGGACTCGGCTTGACAGATACGTCCCCGTCGCCAAAATAACGCGGTTTGCCAGAAAAACCTCTCCCGTTACGGAGGAGACCCCTCGGATACAACCCTCGTCAATAATAAGGCGCTCCACCTGTGTCTGATAAATATCCAACAGCGAGGCGTTCAGTAATTGTCTATCGTAATGCTCCCCGTACCGCTCTAAATCACACTGAACGCGAAGCGTCTGAACCGCATACCCTTTGGAAGTATTGAGCCAGCGCAGATGCAACGTAGACGCATCGGCAGCTCTCGCTTGTTCTCCGCCAAGCGCATCCAACTCCCGCACCAAATGGCCCTTAGCGGAACCGCCAATAGACGGATTGCAGGGCATCAACGCAATATTGTTTAAATTAAGATTGAGCAGCAGCGTTTTACACCCCATACGCGAGGAAGCCAATGCAGCTTCACACCCCGCATGGCCGCCGCCAACTACAATGACATCATAAGAAGAAAAAAGTCTCATATCGAACCACCCATCCCCAATAACACAAGCATCTTAAAATAAAATGCCCCCCGATTGAACGCGATAAACCGCAGCGGAGGGTCTTTTTTCAATTTCGGTTGTGGCGGCAAAAACTTGCCTCCCCCCCTCCGATAGCGCGGATAACAGGAGATCGCGTCCCTCTTTGTCCAACTCCGCCGTCACCTCATCCAACAGCAACACGGGGAGTTTCCCCAAGTTTTTTTCAACCAATCGGCACGAGACAAGCATCATCGCAACCGCTGTGCGCCTGCGATGCCCCCTGCTTAAAACATCGGAGGCAGGCCTCCCCAAACATTCAATTCGGATATCATCGCGATGAGGCCCCACCTGAGGAACTTTAACAATCCGCTCTTTTTCCCCGCAACGAGCCATTGAAAGACGAAAATCCTCTTCCGGCAAAGGAGCAAGGCCTCCGCCGCCTCTGATAAAGGAAAGATGAACGGGGCAAGGAAGAAGACCGGAAAATTCATCCAATCCTTTGGAGAGCTGACAAGTTAAAATCTCGCGGACTTTCCATATCCACGCACCAACACCGCGCAACAGCCCGTCTGTGGAAACAGGGGAGCACCCCCTTCGCAGCAGAGCCACCCTTTGTTTTAAAATATGGCGGTAATCGTGCAGTCTTCTGGCATAGGACGGGGATATCAAGGCGCCCAGCACATCCAGAAGCGCACGGCGATAAGAGGCGGATCCGCGAATTAAAGAGAGATGACCGGGAAGGAAGGTCAATACCGGAAGCTTATAGCGCATTTCCGAAGCCCCGATCGGCTTCCCATCCCACCGCAAAACAGATCGAGTGCTGATTTTAGCGCTGATTTCCCCTGTATCCTCCCCCGCAACTTCTGCCGCGAGTAAAGATCCCTCCGCCGTTTTTTCCCACTGAATCAGCGAGGAAATACGCGTTCCTTTTTCAAGAGGACCCCACCCCGCTATTAAGTTGAGACCTTCTATCAAATTTGTTTTTCCGGAACCATTGGAGCCGACAATAAGATTTAGTCCGGGAGACCAGTTTATCCCCTGGGGCTCAATATTGCGAAATCCTCTGAAAAGAGTTCGTTTAAAGTGCATCTCCTTGCATTTCCAGGACTTCTTTGTCCAGCTCCACCGGTGCCAATAAGCAGAGATAATCGTCTGAATTCACTTTTCGTATGGCGAGGTGTCCATCCTGTCCGTTAAACGAAATATCCACCATGGAGTCGGAAATCACTTTCATGCCCTCCATGAAGTAGCGGGAATTCACCCCTATTTTTAACGGATCTCCGTCAATAGTGCAGGCAATTTCTTCTACAGCCCGTCCAAACTCAGGAGCCCATGCGGTCATAATACAATCTCCGCCCGGTTTTAGATCCAAAATAACGGTCCGGTTATAGTCGCGAACCACAACATCCAACCGATCAAGAGCGGAAAAAAGCTCCAAACGATCAATCACCAAATGCGTGCTTGCACTCTTGGGAAGAATTTTTTCATACGGAGGGAAACGGCTCTCCACTCTTCTGACCGCGAATTCGACCCCTTCCGCAACAAAATAGACCTGTGAATCATCGAAAAGGATATCTAAGACCGTCTCGGATGAGAATACCCCCAAAACACGAACGAGATCCTTAATTCCCTTCATCGGCAATAAAAGGGCTCCTCCCTGCGAACCCTCCTGAACAGAACCCAATCCAAGGGAAAGCCTTCGGTTATCCGTTGCCACTATTTTGAGGTGTTCGTCCTGCACCTCAAACCAAGCGGAAGAAAGATACAAGGGAAATTCCTCCGTCTGAGAGGCTGCCAGAGTTCCCCTCTCTAAGAGCTCCACAAGCTCTTTGCTTTGTATTTTGCAAAATAATGAAGCCGAGGCAGAAGTTGGAATATCGGGAAAATCCACGGCCGGAAAGGTGGAGAAACGAGAGCGGCTTTTACCCGCAACGAGCGTCGCCTTTCCCTCCTCTACATGAAGGGTAAATTCTTTTGTCGCCGCTTTGCGAAAGAGATCTCCCACTCCTTTTACGGGAAAAATGGCCTCTCCCGGTTCCGAAACAGTAACCCCTTGTACGCGGCAAATAATGGACGTACGCACATCCGTTGCGTATAACTCCACTCCGTTTTCGTCCGCCTTAACGCGAACGGCGCAAAGAACATTCATACCGCCAGCAGAAGCCACATTTCTCTCGGCTAAAGTCCAGCTTTTTAAAAATGCGGCCTTATCAATAACAAGTTTCATGCGGCTTTCCTCCGATAAATATTTTTATCAAAAAAACGGGATTTATTGCGGCAAAAAGGACTCATGATTCTTTTCATATCATAGTTTTCCCTTGATGGCATCAATAACGGAGCGCACGCGTAAGTTATTTTTTACAAGTTCTTCAATTTTTTTACACGCATGCAACACCGTCGTGTGGTCTTTTTTATTAAACGCATAGCCAATTTGTTGGAGGCTTTCGTTCAAATGCGTCCGTGCCAGATACATGGCAATCTGCCGGGCTAAAGCCAAATCAGCCGTTCGTTTTGTGGAAACAAGTTCTTCCACCGTGATGCCAAAAGCCTCCGCCGTCATCTGCTGGATAAAGTCAATACTGGCCGGACCTTGAGAGGTATGCCGCAGAATATCCTTCAGCCAAGTCGCCGCGTTATCCACCGTCATCGGCTCTTTATTGATATCCGAATAAGCAACGACGCGGTTTAAGGCTCCCTCCAGCTCTCGGATGTTACTGGGAACATTTTGTGCTAAAAAGACGATCACATCATTGGGGACGAGGTATCCCTTAAACTCCGCTTTTTTTTCAAGGATGGCGACGCGCGTTTCAAAATCAGGCTGATGGATATCCGTCACCAACCCCCACTCAAAACGAGAGACGAGCCTCTCTTCCACTCCGCGTATATCCTTTGGCGGGCGATCGGAACTGATGACAACTTGTTTTTTTGCTTCATGTAAGCTGTTAAAAGTATGAAAAAATTCCTCCTGCGTTCCCTCTTTATCCCCGATAAACTGGATATCGTCGATCAAAAGAACGTCTAAATTTCGGTATCGATTGCGAAATTCAACGGTATTATTATTTTTTATGGATGCAATCATGTCGTTCGTAAACTTTTCTGCACTCACATAAAGCGTGCGTGCGTTCGGCACACGTCCCTCAACATAATGAGCAATCGCATGCATTAAATGCGTCTTTCCCAACCCAACGCCGCCCCAGATAAAAAGAGGGTTATACGCCGTACCGGGAGATTCCGCCGCCGCAAGGCTTGCGGCATGTGCCAGACGATTTGATTTCCCCACCACGAAAGAATCAAAAACGTAATTAGGGTTCAAACCATTCCGAACAGATGGAACAGAAACAGGCACCTGAGGAGCTATCACCCGTAAAAGTTCTTCATTTCCGCTTTCCAGTTCAATCACGACCGACTCAGCCAACTGCTTTTCTTTTAGAAAAATAAGAAGAGGATCCAACAGCTTGTCCTCTATATTTTTCTTCGCAAAGATATTTGGCACGGAAAGGGATAACACTCCCTCCTCAAGAGACAAGGGCAAACACGTTGTAAGCCACATATCGGATGTGCCAGGCGGAAGAAATTCGGAAGAAGAACCCAGTACATCCCTCCAGAGGAGTTCAATATCCTTTTGCACCACTCTCACCTCATAATTCTTTAATAAAAACTACGCGATCTATCGCGCTCAAAGACAACCAAAGCCCCTCACTCAAAATAAATCTGCACATCCGTGAGGGGACACGCGGATATTCTAGCATGATAGGGCAGATATAGGGAAAATGAATATCGTTTTTATTGACGATTAAAGATATTATAATTCTATCCACTATTTTTATCCACATATCCACATAATGATTTATTTGCTTGTGGAAAATCATAGAAAATGGCTTTGTTATTGGATTTTTTATATATTCTTCCCTTTTTCATTTTTTGAGGAACATCATAAAAGTCTCTCATATACTGCAATAACAACTAATACACATCTATCCACAATTGTGGATAAGAAATGGGGATAAGACGGAGGAATTCTAACCACATAACGACTACTGCTATCTTTATGTTTATAAGAAATTAGAAGTCGTAGTAATAGGGGGTGTGGATTAGTGGAAAAGTACCCCCATGCATTGCTGGCAGTTTGTTTTTTCTGTGTAGAATCAATCATCGCTCACCTTCTTTTATACACAGTTTCCACAATTATTTTGTGGAAACTATAAAAAAACGCTGATTTATACACAGTCAAACAGAGATTATCCCCTATTTTTCACGATTCAATGCCTGTTTATCCACATTTTATACTCAAAATAACTATTTGTTCATAATCAGTCTGAGACAACAAAAAACAACATCCTTCCCGATAATGTCTTTTTTTTATCCACATTTTTAGCCTTCATCGCATTGAAGAAAGTGTGTTTAAAAATAACAATCCTTGATCGATCAAACACGAAAAAAGAGAAGAATGGACTTAAGGATAAATAAACGTGTGGATCTATATTTTTTGAGATCCACGAGAGTAATGTTTTTGCAAACTATTTTTTCCACAGATTACTACTACTCCTTCTTTGTTTATAAAAAAATAGCAGTAGTAATAGTAGAGGGTGTGGATTTGTGTAAATGAGTGTTTTTATTAGTCTCATACCGGTTTTTCTATGTGTGTGGAATGGAGAAGTTAGCATTTTTTTATACACAGTTGAGGGGGTTTTTCTTTTCATGGATGGAATAAACGAGGATTTATGCACGTTTTTAGTGCTATTATACCCAGCTATGAACGTGTTATCCGCTGACTTACACACAAAAGGGGTATAACTTTTTAGGTTATGCCCCTTTCGTGTGTTTTTTTGTTTATCGTAGGTTTTCGAGTTCTCTTAGCGTTGTTTCAAGCTTTTTTAGCTCCTCCCCATAGAGGGCCCAGTCTCCTTTTTTTTGTGCCTCTTGAGAGGCATCAAAGTGATCTCTTGCTTTTTTGATCAGCTGTTTATCTTTACTTTCGCTTTGTGCGTCATTTTTTGAATCCTGCTCCTGTAATTTATTTTTACTTTTATCAGTAATTTGTTTGTTGATTTCAGATCCGAGCAGTTTGCTAAGGGCTGCATCAAAAGTCTCTGCCCATGCGACGCGCCCCCCTGTGGAGAGAATGACGCGCTTTAACTCCGGAAGATCCCCTTTTTCCGCTTTCAAGTAAAGGGGTTGGACGTAGAGAAGGGATTTTCCGATGGGGATAACGAGAAGATCCCCGCGGATGACATCAGAGCCTCGCTGGCTCCAGAGCGAGATTTGTGACGATATCTCAGGATTTTGATTGATTAAAGCCTCTATTTGTGAGGGACCATACAGCTGCTCTTGTTTGGGAAATTGATAAACGATCAGCTCTCCGTAATGAGCAGGGTCCGATCTGCCCGCCATCCAACCGATTAAATTGTTGCGCCCCACCGGCATGAAGGGGGTTACGAGGGCAAATTCAGGTTTATCCTCTCCCTCTAACTGCATCGTAACGTAATTGGGGCGCATTTTCCGCTCTCTTCCGGCAGGGCTCGTCTCCCAAGCATCCTCACGGTTATAGTACGTGTTTGTATCGGTCATGTGATAAATCCGATAAATTTCACTTTGTACGGAAAAAAATTCCTCAGGGTACCGAAAGTGTTCTTTTAATCCTTGTGGAACAGAGGAGGCGGGTTTGAAAAGAGTCGGGAAGATCCGCATCCAATTTTTGATGAGGGGGTCTTTTTCATCCGTGACATAAAAGTTCATTTTGCCATCATAGGCATCCACAGTAATTTTTACGCTGTTTCGGATGTAGTTTATCCCATGGTATTTTGAAAGCGCTCCATTGAGCCCTTGGAGGGGTCTGGAATAGGGATAACTTCCCGAGGCAGTGTATGCGTCCTGTACCCATAAGATACGCCCCTCATGGATGACAGGGTATATATCATCATCGAAGAGAAGAAAGGGGGCTATCTCTCTGACCGATTCGCGTACATTTCGTCTGTACATAATCCTGCTTTCAGGCGAAAGGGAGCTTGTGAAAATAATCTCACTGTCCTGAAATTTAAATGCATACATCAAGCGACGAAAAAAAGAGTTTAAGGGGACGCCCCCGTTTCCTGCGTAGACGCTTCGGGCATTGCTATCCCCCATCGGGTAGTCGAATTCCTTTACGTCTGTTTTGACGAGCGCGTATGTGGCTGATTTTTCCCCATAATAAATTTGAGCACGGTCTATTTTTATGGGAACGCTGGATTTAGGGGGCAGATCTTTCATGAAAAGAACGGGCATTCCCCCCTCTGCCACTTCATTTACGGGATTCATAACGACACCGTATCCGTGTGTGAATTCCAAGTGTGTGTTAACCCAAGTGGGATTTTGAATCTGAAGAGGATCCAATTCTCGCACGGAGAGCATAACCTGGCGTATCTTGCCATCGATGTTATAGCGATCAATGTCAATATTAACAAAATCGTAATAAGTTCTGATTTCCTGAAGTTGTTTGTACGTCCTCAGCAACGGGTCATAATCCCACAGACGAATATTTTCAATCGTATCCATATTGGCCTTTACATCCTCGATAGTGATCGAAGGTTTGGGGATCATGGCGTACGTTTTTAACTTGTCTAAACCATAAGCCATTCGTGTGGCTTGAATGTGTTCGGCAAGATATGGTTTTTCCATTTCATACTCGTTCGGGCCTACAACGTAGAGTTGTACAATATTGGGAATAAAGGATTTTGAAGCGATACTGATGGCTCCAAGCCCTATCATGATGACTAACGAAATTTTCCACATTGGTTTTGCAAGGTTAGCACAAAGAAGGATAACACCGAAGAGTGCTGTGAAAGCCAATAAAGTTATGGCGGGAAGAAGAACTTTGATGTCCGTGTACCCGGCACCAAAAACGACTCCGTTTGACGAAAAAAGCAGAGAGTAGCGATCCAGCCAAAAGCCGACTCCGAAGGAGAGCAGCATTGCAGAAAGGATACAAGTGAAGTGCGTGCGCGCGGACGAATTGATTTCAAAACGTCCTCCCTCAAAGACAACGCCGCGCGTCAGTCGGTAAATTACAAGACATCCAATCAGAGATGTCCAGAGAATACCGTTGACCCAATCGAGTATAAAGCGCCAAAAGGGCAGAGAGAAGACGTAAAAAGAGAGATCATTTTTGAAAATATAGTCTGTGCTTCCAAAGGGAACGAGATAAAGATAGCGTAAAAAAGGTTCCCAATTTGCCTGAGCCGCAAATCCATTGATAAAGGCTAAAGGAATAGCAAAAACGAGAGGGCCGAAACGAGTGGCCTGCGCGATGTTTCCCTCCGGAGTGACCATTCGGTGGGATCCATTTTTCCACGCTTTTTTCCAATTGACCCAGTATATGAGGCAAGAAAGGACGCTGAATGAAATGAATAATCCCGCCTGAACAAAAAAACGGGTCCAAAAAACAGAGGCATATTGGTGGGAATCATACCAAAGATAGTTTGTGTAAAAGCGGGTAAAGGGGGCGAGACAAAAGAGAAGAAGAATTCCGATGAGAGGGATAATCACACGAAGAAAGGTTATTTTTAACTTTGTTGGAGGCGGTTCGGATTTTGTCGTTCCCCCGTTATTTTCACCGTTGCCCTCAAACCACTGTTTTCCCTGATCAAACCAGTCCTTAAATTGCGTCATTAATCAACCACTCCTATTTTTCTATTATAAAAAAGTAAATGCGCTATTGTTTCTGCATGTACACTTGCTCTATTATTGAGTATATCGCATTTTTCGTTTAGATATATAATATAACGTGACTTTTTATTTGGAGGTGGTTTCAGGTGGCTCCGGAATTTGTTGTTATGGCTGAGGATTTCGTTGATGATGGGTTGACATTGCTTTTGGCCAGAGGAGGGGGCGTTCCAAGGCTGGGAATTTATAATACAATGCTTGATAAAAAAAAATATATTCATATGTCATGGGCAGAGTCAGCAGACCGTTCGCTTCATGTTAAGTCAGGCAGAGTCAGCAGTAAGGATTATCCCATGGAAGCTATCCAATCTTCAATAAATAACTTAATAGAGAAGGCAGAACAAAATTTAACGGTTAAGGCGCTTGTCTGGAAGGGAGTCCAGATACTGGGGGATCTCATTCATATGCCAAAAGCTGTTCGGAGTGAGGGGGAGTGTATGCTCATCCCCGATGCAAAGAAAGAAACACTTTGGCTCGCCTACACCCCCTTTGCGCAGCCGTGGCGCATGCGTCCCTGTTTTATTGAAACACCCGCGGAGAAAAAAATATTAGATACTTATCGAAAAGAGGGGTCTCCTTGGACGGGGATTCCATTAGAGGATTCTTTACTCCCATCGACAATGCGCTCCAATAAAATAGGCAAAGAGCTGCAAAATATGAATTCAAGCCGCTGGAGCGAACTTCTTTTCCCTGTTGCCAGAGCGGCTGTTTTAGGATTTAGTGAATGGGCGCCGGAAAGCACGCACCCCTTTGGGGATGCTCTGTGGAATTTTCCCCCGCAGGAGAATGCCCGATCTCAGGAAAACTTGATTGAACTTCAACAAACCGGGCGCTTTCTTTTGTCCAGATTGATCGCTTATCTTCGGTTGTACCCGATTCTTGAAGATTTTTATTTTGAGCAGCCATCCGATTCCGTAAAACATTCGGAGGAAGGGCTTTTTAAAAAACGCGATCGTTATGAAATGAATGTCAGCGGTCGTCTTTTTACGGTCACTCGTTATCACGATGAAAAAGAGACCACCGCTTTTGGCTTGATCCCCAAAAGCCGCCTTCCGGGAGAGTTGGATCGTTTTTACCATATGAACGATGCGAGGTGGGAAAACTGCCTTGACGTCTGTTCACTGGGGGGGCAAAAGGATCCGCAGTATACGTTGAATTCTATTATTCGCGCTCTTGAAACTCAAAATTGGTTGAATCGGCTTCTTCCTTTTGTCGCCATCTAAGAGGGGTGTAGGAGATGGAAAATATAGAAAGCAGCATTGTTCTCATTGCAAACAGATGGAAGGATAACCCCAATGTAGTGGCCGCTGCAAAACAGTTGGCCAATTTCAGCAAGACATACGGGCGAATCCAGGCACTGGACGATATAGAGAGCAGGAAAAATGCCCGGATTCTCTGGCAGAAAGGGGAGGGGTGGTACTGGGATCTTGTCTGGGCTATTGTCGAGGCAAGAATCGATGCGGGACCGCCTGAATCTCTCGTTTTTGAACCGGCGGAGCGTCTTTTTATCGATTACGGTTACATTGATCCGCGCAGTACGATGCCCAATGAGGCTTTTGCCGTGCAATTGGATCAGCCTTCATGCGTTGATATGTATCAGTACAACCGTTTAACGGACTACCTTCAGGAGAATTATGCCCTGATATTCGGCAAACCGTATCTTGGCCCGGAGGGCGGCGTTTCCCTCGAGGAAAAAATCAATCGTTTTACACGTGAGTTGAAGACCACTCAAATGCGGCGCAAGATGGCATTAAGTGCGCTTTTTTCAAAATCAAAATTAATTTCTCAGCAAGAGTTGACGGATATTTTAAATCGATTGGAATTGGGATTGGTTGACAGCGTAGAGACGGATATGCGGACAAAACGTATTCGCGAGGCTGACGGAGGAGAAAGAGACGCCATCCGTGATCATTGTAAAAAATATGATCTGGCGGAAAGAGAGTTACTGGCTCTAATGGACAGCATGGAACAGCAGCTGACGGCTTCCGAAGAAGTTGCCGCTGTCGAAGAATCCGTTGAACCGCTTGCGGCACCGGAAAAAGAGAGCCCCAAAGAGCTTGTTCTCGATGAGGATGATGATTTTTTATTTGACGAAATACCTTCCCGGGAAAAAAAAGAGGAAGCGGAAGTCAAAGAAGAAGAGCCGGCCGAAGCAATAGATGCGGAAATGGATTTGCAAACAGAGACGACAGACGAAAAGGATCTCCCGCTGCCGTCGGCTCCCGGTTCTGAGGTTTTGGATCACAGCCTGAAAATTATACAGAACGTCATTTCTCTCCATGATAAAACGAAATTTTTAGCCGGGCTGATTGTGCATGTAAGCAATGAATCAGAGCGGTGGAAGACGCGAGCCGCTGCTGCTGTCAGTAAATTTAAAGGGCAGGGTGTGCCGGCTCTGAAAATGGAACTTCGGGAGGGGCTGAACAAGAAGAGGGAATTTATGCAGCTTGCCGCCCGCTCCGCCCGAGTGGATGTCTCCCCTCTTTGCAGAAGCACGAATACACCCGTTTCATTTAAGCGTGCGGGCGAAATAATGATGGATTTAACCCCGTTGGATCCCGATATGCTTCGCGCTTCACGCATTCGAATGTACGGTATTCCAAGGGTTATTCTTGTTCCGGGGCAGGGGCTAGGAGTTTACGATTGGACGGATAACAGTTTGATTATCCCTATTTTTCCCGCTACATCGGATGTTAAAGGGTTTTGTTTTGCCCTGGGCGGTTTCAGATGGGATAATGATGAGGATAGAACGCTCAAGGATTCTTATGCCCTTTTAAAGGCGAACAAAAAGAAGGGCATCCGAGCGATGCAGGAGTCCTTTTATAACGATTATTTCCTCTGGATATCGAAGGAACGAAAGGGCTATAGAATTCTTCCTAAAGAAATATCCAAGTGGTTTGGAGCCTTTTTTAAACAGAAAAAGTAGAAAAATAAATCGCGTAAAACGCAGAGAGGGGGACGATTCTAAATCGTCCCCCTCTCTGCGTTTTACGCATTGAAAAAATTGTGAAAATTACAGCATTTCGCCGATATTTTTCTCCGAGATGGCGCGCACTCTTCCGGAGTGAACGAGTCCTTTCGTCCACTCCATTTCCGGATAGATGTAGTGGTCTTTTTCCATAAAAGTTACTTTTTCTCTCACCGCAGCGATGATTTCATCGCTGTTTTTTGAGAGGGGCAGCTCTTTATTTTTTCTGAGTTCCAGCGCTTGAACGGCTGTAAGAAGCTCGTTGCCGAGAACGTATTCCAGAAGGCCGATGACTTTACGGGCTTTGAGGGCCGCGTTATACCCCATACTGGTGTAATCCTCCTGCATGGCACAGGTTGGCACGGCATCAATGGAGGCGGGGTGTGCCAACACCCTCATCTCTCCTAAAATACCTGCCGATGAATATTGCACAATCATGTAGCCGCTGTTTTCACCCGGTGATGCCACTAAAAAGGCGGGAAGCCCGCTGATATGCTCATTGAGCATTCGATCGGTTCTACGCTCGGAAATTTTTGCAAGGTAGCAGGCGGCTATCGCCATCGAGTCGCTGGCGATCCCTGTAAATCCGGCATCTGCGTTGCAGGCGCTCATGGCCTCTCCGGATGGGTGGATGATCGGGTTGTCATCGCAGGAATTGAGCTCGTTTTCGATGCTTTCCTGTGCGTCTTTTAGCGTTTTTCTGGCGGCACCATGTGCCTGCGGGATGCAGCGGATGGAAAGGGCGTCCTGCAGGTTTATTCCTCCGGCTTCGTTGATCAAGCGGCTATCCGCAAGAAGTTTTCGCAGGTTGTCCGCGCTTTTCCACTGATCGGGCTGCCGTTTTACAGACATAACACGTTTGTCAAAAGCTTTCATGTTCCCGCAAACAGCCTCCAAGGTGAGTGAGGCTATAGCATCTGCTGCGGCCAGTGCGTTCTGCGCATCGTAGAGAGCCAGCGCTCCGAGGGCTGTTGGCGAGGTGCACCCGCTGACCAGGCAAAGCCCCTCTTTATAGCTTAGCCGAAGAGTCTCAATTCCGGCTTTTTTCATCGCTTCATCGCCGCTCATTAATCGGCCGTCGTAGTAAGCTCTGCCCTTCCCGAGTATGACCAGCGCAATATGTGCTTCCACGCCCAGATAACCGACCGATCCGTGCTGCGGAGCCCAGGGGGTTACTTTTTGGTTTAGCATCGCCGCTATTGTATCAAGAAGAATGAGCCGAACTCCGCTGTAGCCGCTTCCCATGTTGGTCAGCATGACGAACATGATCGCCCGAATACCCTCCGTATCCATGGGCTCTCCGACGGTAGTGCAGTGCGAAAGCAAAATATTTTCCTGGTAAGTGGTGGCCTCCGATTCGGGAATGACTCGTTTGACGTTATCCCCAACTCCCGTTGTTATGCCGTAGATTCTTCTGTTCTCTTTAACAAATTGTTCGACGAGATTTCTGCAGTCCGTGACCCTTTTTTTGTAATCCTCATTAAATCCAACGTGGGCGAAATAGCGGGCAACAGCCATTAATTCACGGAGTTCTACCTCTTTACCCAGAGTCACTTTTTTTATTGCACCCGCTCTATTCATGATTATTTCCTCCCTGATTTTTATTCTTTTTCTGTTTAACACAATAAAGAGGCGCGTTTTTATGAGACGATTTTTCCTCATGATTGTGCGAGAGCTATCTTTTCCCGTTTATCTGAATTAAAATGATTAAAATGGGGATCGCTTATATTTTATAATCGTTTTTATAAAGCCGATACATAAAGGAACTCAGCGGTGAATTTATTCCTGTTATACCATTACCGCGCTAACCTTTTAAACGATGATTATTATAAATCAACGAAGTATAAATTTGCGAAGATATCTTCTTCGTTTTTTAAAATATTCTATATTGCGGTTTCCGTCAGCTGCCATAGCCGTTTGATTGAGGTAGAAGCATGTTCCGTGTCTTAGGGAGGTTTTTTTTTGAGAAAGCGTTTTTGTAATTCGGTATCCGTGCATTTGTTTTTTATGGTCTTTTTGGCGACATTACCCGCCTTTTTTATTATATATAGAATGACTGCTGATATGAAATCAGAGCGCATTGAAAGAGACAAACAAATGGTGCTTCAGCTGACCCGCGGGTTATCTATGGGACAGGCCGTTATAACGAGGGTTACGCAGGATACGATGGGGGTTCTTGTGGATGCGCCGGAAATACAAGCGTTGAACATGCCGAGCATTCAGGAAAAATTCAAGCCGATTATCAACGAATTTCGTCAGCATAAAGGGTTGCTTTTGTTTGATGCAAAGGCAAATTTAGTCGGTCATTTGGGCAATATGTCTGCCTATCAGTATAATATAGATAAAAAAGAAATACTAAATGTTTTGAAAACGAAAGAGTTCACGATAGGACGCGGTATCGATAACGGTCCCAATAACGCGCTTCTCCTTCCCTGCTATCAAGCGATTTATTCCAATAAAGGAAAAGCGCTCGGCGTTCTCTGTGTCATTTTGGACATAGAGGAGGAATACAACGCCCTTATCAAAGATCTGAAGCTGTCGGATCATTGGCGCGTCGTGGTGAGTGATGCAGAGGGTGCGTTGCTTTATATTTTTCCCGAATCGAAAAAAAAATCGGTTAGAGGGAGTATGCGAACTGCTTTTTCGGGAGAAATATTAAAGCGGATATCCTCCGGGGATCCATTTGGTAATTTCAGAGTTATCGATGATAACGGTGAAATGCGGTTGGGGGGATTTACAGCGCTTCGGGTGACACCCAAATCCCCTCCGTACGGCTATATATTGGTTGGAAGCTCAGAAACGGCCGTTATTAAAACGGTGAATAAAAGATTTGAAAAAATTACCGTTGGTTTCTTGTCGTTTGTGGTGTTTTTCTTCGCCGTTACTTTGTTTTTGGCCAGGCAGATATTTGTAAAACCTTTGCTGCGTATCAATGAAGCCGCGCAACAATTTAAAAACGGAGAGCTTTCTGCTCGCACGGGGATTAAGACGGCGCAAAATGAAATCGTGGATCTGGCGAGGGCTTTTGATGATATGGCGAGCGCATTGGAGATGCGGGATCAAGAGAGGCAGGAGGCGGAGAAGCAGCTTGAAAAACAGGCTTCCATTGATATTCTGACCGGAATTTTTAACCGTAGAGCCGGGTTGATGATGATGGAGCAGTCTTATGCTGCTTCAGTACGGAATAAGATTCCGATGTCTCTTTGTTTTATTGATTTGGATGGATTTAAAGAGGTCAATGATACCTATGGACATGCCGAAGGCGATCGAGTTCTTGTTTTTGCGGCCGATTTGTTAAAGAAAGCGATTCGAGCCTCTGATGCCGTTTGCCGGATGGGCGGGGATGAATTTTTGCTTATTTTACCGGAGTGCGATGAAGAGAATGCGATTCAATTGTGGGATCGAGTGCAGGCGTTGATTGATACTGCGAATGAAGAGGCGATTCTTCCTTCCGATTTAAAAATGAGCCATGGCATTGCTACTTTTTATCCTGACCGGCCGAAATTGCTGGATGAATTGGTTGCTTTTGCTGATGAGCGGATGTATGAGGATAAAAGGAAACGTAAAGGGGCGATTTCTACCGTTCCTGATTTAAAATCTTCACCGAAGAATGAATAGAATTGATAAGAAGCTCCGTTTTTATCTTCCTCAAGCGAGCGGAGTTTCATAATCGAAGGATTCTTTTTTCATAATGCAGACGGAATGTGCTATCATTTGATGCAACTGTGATGGCGTACATTATGTGTGTTTTGTAAAGCCCTTTGTCACGTTGTTTTGATCCCCCTGTTTTGGAGAGGATATGAATGAAGATTAGACGATTCAACTCGCTTTTTATGCATCTCTTTTTAGTGATTTTGCTGGCGACGCTTCCTGCCTTTATTATGATCTATAAAGTGGAGCTACGCACAAAACAGGAAATTATGGCCAGAGACAGAATGATAGCCAATCACGTTTTGCAAGGTCTTGGTTTTGGGGAGACGCTCATTATATCGATGACCAAGGATATGCTGCAAAATTTCGCGGATATTCCGGAAATCCGCACTCTGGATGTTAGCGCAATAAAAAAACGCCTTAAGATTCCTGATGAGAATTTTTTTCAAATAAAGGCCTTGATCCTGTTCGATAAAAATGGCAATTTATTGGGCCATACCGGCGATATTCCCCCTTCTTATCCTGCAGATAAAAAAGAAGTGCTTAACGTTGTAAAACAAAATAGTTTTGCGGTCGGAACCGGAAAATCAGACAATGCGGAGGGGTTTTTCATCCTGCCTTGTTATCAACCGATTTATTCAAAAGACGGAGCGGTAAAAGGAGTGCTGTGCGTTCTTTTGGATACGGAGCAGCACTACAACGCACTTACGGAAGAACTGGTGCAGGAATTTGAAATTTCCAATCGATGGCGCTTGGCGATCAGCGATAAGGACGGACGATTGCTGTACGTTTTTCCTAAAGAGGAGAAAGCGAAGCTCGCAGGAAAAATGAACTCTCTTTTTGCTCCTGTCATTGCCAGTATCAAGAAAAACAAAACAGATTTGGGAACGTACAGGATGGAAATTGATCGAGCAGGTGAAATGCGAATCGGCAACTACTTTTCGCTTCGTTTGACGGGACGGTCGCCGGTTTACGGGTATGTTTTTATCGGGACATCGGAGACCGCTGTTTTAAATGAAATTCTTGCGCAGTAGAGGGATAGTGTTCTACACTATTTATTTTTTGTTATTATGGTTTTCATCGCGACTCTGCTCCTTGCCCAGAGGCTTTTTGAGAGACCATTGCTGCAAATAACGGAGGCCACGCGGCGGTTTAAAAGCGGGGATTATAAAGTGCGCAGCACGATCACGACGGCACAAAATGAAATTTTGGAACTTTCTGAAGCGTTTAATGATATGGCACAAACGGTTGACATGCAGAATGAAGAAAGGGATAAAATGATGAAGATGCTTGAAGAACAGGCTTCTACCGATATCCTTACGGGTGTTTTTAACCGCAGGGCCGCAGATGCAATTGTCATGCAATCTATTTCTGCTGCGGCGCGTCATAAAAGCCCCATGTCGCTTTGCTTCATCGATCTGGATGGTTTTAAAAAGGTGAATGATCTTTATGGGCATAGCGAGGGAGATCGCGTTCTTATGTTTATCGCTTCTTTGATTAAAAAATACATCCGTCTCTCTGATTCCCTCTGCCGTGTGGGCGGGGATGAATTTCTTCTCATCTTGCCCGAGTGTAATGAGGAGAACGCCGTCATGATGTGGAATCGCATTCAGGATGGCGTTGATGCGTTCAATAAAGATACGGTTTTCGCTTTTGATCTGAAGATGAGCCACGGTATTGCTACCTTTGATCCGATGGATCCGATTAATTTGGAGGAATTGACCGCGCTGGCAGACGAACGCATGTATGCGGATAAAAAACGACGCAAAGAAGCGGCGGAGGCTCTTCATCAGAACGAAGATTCTGATTGAGGGTGATGCGTTTGTTTTCGCCGAGAGCGTATACTGTAGTGCAGGGGAATCCATATGAAAAATAAGGCTCTAATGGGGTCGCTTTGTGTCGTTCTAGCCAGTGTATGTTGGGGGACGACGGGTACGTTGCAGGCTCTTGCTCCGGCAGGGGTGCACCCGCTGGCACTGGGTGGGACACGTCTCCTAGTGGCCTCGCTTTTTCTTTTTCCGGCCGCTTTGTACAGAAAGGGATCGGCATTCATGAAAGAGCGTTGGTCATGGACCGGTCTCTTGACGGCGGGTGGGGGGATGGCTCTTTACCAACTCTGTTTTTTCGCCGCTGTTCGTTTGACGGGCGTGGGTGTGGGGACGATGATTGCTATCGGAACCGCCCCTATTATTGCCGGTTTGATGGCGCGGTTTTTTTTCGGAGAACGCCTGTTTTTAAGCTGGTGGATGGCGACGTTCCTTGCTATAGCGGGTTGCTACCTCCTTGTTTTTGGATGGGGAGACGTTGGGGAGGAACTGAATTTATTGGGGGCTGTGCTTGCGTTATCCGCTGCGTTTGGTTATTCCCTACAGGGGATAGGCTTACGTGTTCTCTGCAAAGACCGCGATTCTTTTGATGCCGCTGTGGGAATGACCATGACCGGGGCTCTTTTCTGTCTGCCGGTTGTTTTGTATATTGGCGTTCCCTGGCTTTTTACGATGCACGGTGCCTTGATAATCATGATTCTGGTGCTTTTTTCAACGATTACGCCCTATATCCTTTTTTCAAAGGGGTTAGAACATATTTCCATCGGGAAGGCGTATACACTTACGTTGACAGAGCCTTTAACGGCCTGTTTGCTGGCTGTTTTTTTACTGGGGGAGACGTTGAGTTTTGTTTCGATTACGGGTGTGTGTTTGGTCTTCTGCGCCGTTTTTTTATTGGCTCGGGGAAATACGTCCATTTCGTAAATGGTGAATAGAGAGGGTTGATTTTTTATGGGGCAGGTTTACACGCGGGGCGGAGATAAAGGGAGCACAAGTCTTGGGGATGGTTCCAGAGTTTCCAAAGGGTGCCGAAGGATAGCTGTGAATGGGGCTATTGATGAAACCATGTCCATTTTGGGGTTGGCGCGCTCCTTTGCCACAGGTGCGGTAGCGGAATCCATCAAAAAAATCCAGAGCGAGTTTATCAACGTGATGGGGCGTGTTTCTAAGGCGGTTCCCGATGCGAAAATATCCTCTACAGCGGAAATAGAAGCGGAGATAGAGCGGATTCGCGTGATTGTTCCCATGCCCAATGTCTTTGTGTTGCCCGGGGATACCCCATGCGGTGCGGGGCTCCACATGGCTCGTTCCACGATTCGCCGGGCGGAACGGGAGGCAGTGGCGCTGGCTCAAGAGGAAGACTTTGACCCGCAGCTTTTAGCCTACTTGAATCGAATGGCGGATCTTTTCTTTGCTATGGCGCTGTGGGCGGATTATGAGGGTAAAAAGAGATAAAAAGCGATAAAAAAAGAGACAGCGTTCAGGATAAGGAATCTTCCCGATCGTTGTCTCTTCTAAAATAAAGGGATGGCCCCCTTAGTCTCCCTGATGTTTTGCGTATTCACTGGGGCTGGTTCCGCTGACTTGCTTGAACAGGGTACTGAAATAGGCGATATTTCCATAGCCAACCCGGAGGGCGACATCTCGGACACTCATGCCGCTAAGCAGTAATTCTCTTGCCTTTTCCATGCGTTTTTCTTTGACAACATCGACAAATCTTTTCTGTAAAACCTTTGCAAAAAGGCGGCTTAAATGTGCGGAGCTTACGTGCACATGTTTGGAAACGGATTCCAGCGTCACTTCATCGAAGTGTTTTTGAATGTATTCCAGAGCAAGGGAAATAATAAGAATGTGTTCGTTTTGAAAGCTTTCTCGAATTTTCCATGCGCTTTCCAGGCATTGGACGAGAATGGATGAGAGCATGATGGAGTTGTTGGCGGACAACAGATTGAGCATTTGGCGCCGAGACCAACCGC
>JAGPAO010000100.1 GCA_018063805.1 Synergistaceae bacterium
GTATCGGGCGCTGGTGGCCAACCTCAAAGGCGTCGAGCGTGCTTTTGACGCAGGCCTCACAAAGGTGAAACTGACCGTTTCCGCCAGTGAGAGCCATAGCCTCGCCAACCTGAAAAAAAAGCCGGAGGAGATTTTAGATGGCTTCCGCGAGTGCGTCGATTTTGCCGATAAAAACGGGATGAACATCTCCGGTGCGATTTCCACGGCCTTTGGATGTCCTTTTGAGGGCAAGGTTTCACAGGCGCAGGTGGAAAAAATCGCCATGAAGTTTTTGGATCTCGGGGTGCGGGAGCTTTCTCTTTCGGACACCACGGGTATGGGGAATCCCCGCCAAGTTTTTGAGCTCTCCTCTTATATGAAGCAAAAGTTTCCGTTGGTGAAGTGGGTGCTCCATCTGCACAACACTAGGGGGATGGCTCTTGCCAATATCGTCGCCGGAATGCAGGCGGGGATCAGCTGGTATGACGCCTCTTTTGCCGGATTGGGCGGGTGCCCCTTTGCGCCCGGTGCTTCCGGCAATGTTGCTACAGAGGATGTGCTGCACATGGCAGAGGAGATGGGGATTGAGACCGGGGTCTCTTTGGAGAAGGCCATTGCCGTCGCCCGTCAGGCTCAGGAGTACGTTGGGCACAGCACGGAGAGTTTTGTTCTGAAGGCAGGGCGTTGCTGCGATTTGATTGCGCGATCCGAGGCTAAAAAACAGTAAGAGGTTCTTTTTCCGTTTGAGGATAATCTAAAAAAAGCAAATCCACCCGCAAAGATGTTTTTCTTGGGTGGATTTGCTTTTTTACTTTTACTGCTCCTCGTCCGCCAGCTCCACTTGAGTGAAGTGATCGGGAAAGACGGGGTCTTCGTCGGTGATAATGGGGACGCTGCCCTCGTGGATTTTCTTAATGTACGGGTATTCCACCTGCATGCTGTGCCACGTTTCCCCGGTGATGAGGTTCAGCGGGGGAAGTTCGCGCTTTCCAATGCGCGTGTTGATTTCCTTTGCCGAAAGAGCCGCGATGTCCGTTCCGGGGGAAGCCACCGCAAACGACCACTGCGTTGCGTACATTTCAATGAATGTATACACGGGGCGCACAAATGTAAAGACGGAAGCCAACGTTCTCTGGATACATTCAAACGCGACGGGTCTTGTGATGGGGGATTCGCTGTGCATCACAAAGAGAGCCCTGTCGTCCTTCATCACGCTCTTGATGGCTTGAAAAAACTCCTGCGTGTAAAGCATGCGGGAGGGGCCAAAGGGATCCGTCATATCCATGATGATAGCGTCATACCGATGCGGTTTGCTCTCCACAAAAGCGCGTCCGTCCGTAAAGTGCATGTGGACGCGAGGATCGTCAAACGCCTGTCGGTTTACGGATTCAAGATACTGCTTGGAGAAGGCGACCACTTCTTCATCCAGCTCGACGAAGTCGATGTGCTCCAGGGATTTGTAGTGCGCCAGCTCGCGCAAAATCCCGCCGTCTCCTCCGCCGATAACCAACACATCCCGAGGATCGGGGTGCGCGATCAGCGGAAAATGTGTCATGGGCTCGTGGTACTGCCAGTCGCCGCGCTCCGCTACTTGAGTGACGCCGTCCAAAAGAAGGACATTGCCGAACTGCTCCGTTTGGAGCAGTTCAATTTCCTGAAACTGCGTCTTGCCTTTATAGAGAGAGGCCTGAGCGGTATAGAAAAAACCCACGTGCGGATTGAGCCACTCCCGGACAATTTTTCCCTCGCGCTCGCCGTAGCATTCTAAAAGTTGTGACATTCAAAAACCTCCTGTATTTCCGTCCGCAGTTTATCGCGGATTTTCTTCCTCTCCGTCTTGCTCAAGGATGCTTCATCGTCCCCGAATAGGTAATTGGCAAGGCGGATTTCCTTTTTTTGCATTTTTGTGTGGAAAATATTATCGTTGATAATATTGATGTCATAGGCGAGATAGTCGTTTAGCAGCTCCTCGGGGATATAGTCCTGAATGGAGCCTATTTCATGATCGATAAAGAGCTTATTGCCCCGGCTGTCTCGAGTGAAACCGCGTACTCGATAGTCCATAAGGACGACATCGGAATCAAAGCTGCTGATAAGGTATTCGAGTGCGCTCAGCGGAGAAATCATCCCGCAAGTGGAGACATCAATATCCACGCGGAAGCTTGAAATACCCGTCGCCGGGTTGCTCTCCGGATACGTATGGACGCAGATATGGCTTTTATCCAAGTGCCCCGTTATCGATGTCGGCGGAACGTGGCAAGTGGAGAGCTCTCCTTCGCAAATAAGGGCGGTTACGCTGGCTCCCTGCGGCTCATAGTCCTGAGTGGTGACGTGCAACAAACGAGCGTCAATAATGTTAATGACCTGTTTGACGATGGTATTGAGCTTGGTTGAGTTATACTCTTCATCAATGTACTCCAAGTAATCCTTTTGGGATTCCTGAGACCGAGCATAACAGATGTCATAGATGTTGAAACTGAGCGACTTCGTTAGGTTGTTAAACCCCTCAAGCTTTAGCTTTCTTCCGTTTAGCCTTTTGAGCAATTTATCTTGCCTCCTCGTATTTTTTGTGACCGCGACGGTCACCTCTCACAGGTTAAGGGCATAAGCCCGTTTAACATTTTAACATTTTTTTAGACATAGCTCCAGAAGATTCTGCTATTCGTCGGGAATATCCCCCTAGAGCCCATCAAAAGGTCTTTTTTTATAAATCCAATGAGTCAGCCCTCCCGGTTTTGGTATTTTATTCGCAACATCGGGAGAATCGTCACCAATGCGCTTGCCGACATGATGCCAAACGCATAGTACGGACCGGATCGTGACGCCACTACTCCGAAGAGTATCGGGCTTAGTACGTTTATTCCGCCTCTTGCAAATCCGTTAAGGGTGAAAATATCGTCGTAAAACTCGTTGTTTTCAAGGGGTTCTGTAATCATGGATTGGATAACCGGAATTGTGCCCTTTGTTACGATCCCCAGCAACAGAGCGATAATGATCACAGAAGAGATTGAATTGGAAAGGATCAGCAGGATCAGCAGGGCTGACAATAAAATCTGAGAAATCACAAAAACTTTTCTCGTTCCGTATCGATCCAGCAATCTCCCGCAGGCTGTTTTTCCAATAAAGCAACCGAGAGTGAAACCCATTGCTAATGACCCTAAAATTCGGTGATCGAAACCCTTGAATAACAGCAATGATGGCAAAAAGACAAATATTTGATCGGAGCTGAAAGCATTGATAACGCTGCTTGCTAAGACCCGCATGATATTTTTATTATGCGTGACTGCAAAAGAGGGGAATACCCTTTTCCTTTTGTACGGATCGCCCTCTTTTATTTCCTTCTTCGTTTTTTGGGACAACAGAAGTGCGGTTCCAACCAATAAAATTAAAACACCATAGCTAAAACAAAGAACCCTCCATCCTGCAATCCCGCTGATTGTCACAGCCGCTGCGTAGCCTGACATGGCGGTAAGAGGAACCCTCCCGACATCGCCATATGCAGTAAAGTCACTGAGGGCACGCCCTAAAGTTTTGCGATCCGTTTTATTGGTAATAAAGGAGAACGAAACATTATGGAATACGGTATGCCCTGCAACTGCAACCACAAAAAACATACCGCTGTACAGTATGCTTTGGGAGAAGCTGTTGAATAAAAAGCCCACTCCGTATAAAAATGCAGTGAGTCCAAGTATCTGCCTAAAATCAAATCGCCGGGAGAAAAATAAAGTACACAAGCCGCATGCAGTGGCGACAAACGAACCGCTTGAGACGATAAGACCTATCTGTTTCTCGTTCCCTCCAAAATAAAAGACAATGAACGTCAGTAAAATGGGAATGGAATCATACAATCCATCAATAAGGATGTGGTAGAAGTTTAGGAATAAAAACTGCAACCGAGTCATTTTTCTCCTAAATATTCTGTGCCGGAGCTGAATAAAAGCTCCTCAGCACAGAATAGACTCAGGCTTCTGCCGCCAGCGCTTTGGCAAGCTCCGGCCGTAAGGATACGGATACCGCTTCACCTTCGGCGTAAATATGCTTGATATCGGGATTATCAATCTGAACGAGGATCTCGCCTTCATCGGTGTCGATGTACGATTCAATGCTATTCCCAAGGTATACATTCATTTTGACGCGTCCCTCCGCAATGCCCTCGCCCGGCTCTTGAAGCGTTAAAGACTCCGGCCGGCACATAACACGAACATCGCTTCCCTCCGATAGGGCGGGTGAAAAACGATGCAGCCGGAAATTCCTGTTTTTTATCGCAACCGTGCATTCTGAGCTATCGACAGAGAGTACTTTACCGTGAAAAAAGGCGGCCTTTCCGACGAAACCTGCGACAAAAACGTTTGAAGGGTCGCGGTAAATCTCACTTGGGGTGCCCATCTGCTCTATCCGTCCTTTGCGCATCACGATGATTTTGTCTGAGAGGCTCATGGCCTCCGTTCTGTCATGCGTGACGTAAATGGCGGTTATGCCCAGATTTTTTTGTATTCTTCTGATCTCGACTCGCATCTGTTCCCGCAATAATGCGTCGAGGTTGGAAAGCGGTTCGTCCAAGAGCAAAACGGAAGGCTCTACGATGAGAGACCGTGCCAAGGCCACTCTCTGCTGCTGTCCCCCCGATAATCGTGAGGGAGGCCTCTTCTCCAGTCCTTCAAGCCCAACCATACCTAGAAAAAGTTTGACTTTTGCGTTTATCTTGTCGTTGGGCACTTTGCGAAGACGCAGGCCATAGGCCACGTTTTCAAAAACATCCATGTGCGGAAACAATCCGTAGCTTTGAAAGACCATCGCCGTATCCCTAAGATTAGGGGGGATATTCGTGATATCTTCATCACCAATGAATATTTTGCCTGTCGTGGGGATTTCAAAGCCGGCTATCATGCGAAGCGCGGTCGTCTTCCCGCATCCTGAGGGACCCAATAGGGTTACGAGCTGCCCCGGTTCAGCAATGAAATTAACGTCGTTGACGGCCTTTACATCCTGTTTGCTCTGCGGATCTTTGAACACTTTACTGACTCCTGAAAAGCGTACGAGCTTGGATCTTTTGGGGTTCATCCCTTCTGCTGTCACAACGAGCCCTCCTAATTCCTAATAGTTTTTGCAAGGCTCTCGCTGTCGCGAACCAATAGCCTCATGATTCCAAAAGCCGCGAATACGATGATGATCAGAACCGTAGAGAGCACACTTGCCAATCCGAAGCGAAGATTTTCTGAGAAATTGTAGATCAACACGGTTAAGTGGTACCACCTTGCCGATATGAGGAATATAACGGCGCTGACGGCCGTCATAGATCGGACAAAGGTATAAGACAAACTGGATATAAAAGCGGGCCGAATGAGCGGAAGGACGATGGAGCGAAAAACGGTCTGTGTGTCCGCGCCCAGACTGGTGGCTGCTTCCTCAATCGCCGGATCAATCTGTTGCAGGCTCGCGATGCCGCCCTCTACGCCAACGGGCAATTCCCTTACGACGTAATTGATCACGATAATCGCAGCCGTGCCGACGATCAAAATAGGGGGTCTGTTAAAAGCCAGGACATAGCTGATCCCGAGGAGGGTTCCGGGCAGGGCAAACGGAGCCATGATCAGAGCTTCCAGGAAGCGCTTTGCCGGGAAGCGTTTTCGTACGATGAGAAGAGCCGCGACCATAGCGAGCAGGCCGGCTATCGGAGTGGCTGCTCCGGCCAATGTCAGTGTGTCGATTAAGGCATCCTGTCCTCTTGTGAGGGCTTCAACGATGTTCTCCGTACTGAAAGAATAATCAATGCCCCAGTTTTTTACAAAGCATCCTGCCAGTATGGTTCCGTAGAGAGAAACCAAAAAAAGCGAGAGAGACGTCATGACAAAGACCAAAAACGCCTTGATGCCGGGGGATGTGAGTTCCAGTATTCGCCCCGATGGCTTTCCCGTTACAGTCACGTACGATTTGCGGCTCACCCAGAAGCGTTGTGCAAAAAAAGCTGTGATCGTGGGCAAAAGCAACAGCAGCGAAAGGGCCGCCCCGCGTCCGAGTCGGTTCATTCCGGTGACTTCAAGGTAAGCCTCAACGGACAGTACCCTGAAATCCCCCGCCAGGATGAGGGGGTTGGCAAAATCAGCAAGAGAATTGACGAAGACTAAAAGCCAGGCGGACAGAACCCCGGGAAGAGCCAATGGGAAGGTTACGGACATGAAGACTTGCATTTTAGATGCGGAGAGATCCAGCGCCGCTTCCTCAAGCGTTGAATCAATGGCATGGAGCACGCCGACGAGTGTGAGGAAGGCGATGGGGAACATGCAGATGGTCTGCACGGCAACCAGCCCCCACAAACCATAAATATTAAAATTCGTCAGGCCGAGAACGCTTCGCGTGATAAGCCCGTTGTTCCCAAAAAGAAGGATAATGGAGAGCGTGAGGGAAAAGGGCGGTGATATGACGGGAAGGGTCGCCATCGCCGCGTAGAATTTTTTATACTTTAAATTTGTGCGGGCGCACATAAACGCAAATAAGAAACCCACTGCGACGGAAGCCGTAGCCGTCAGCATCCCCAAGGTGATGCTTCCCCACAGCGCATCCATGTATTGGCCGGAAAAGAGAATCTCTCGCCAGGGGTACTTGCCGGAATCCGGTTCCATGACTAACGAAAGACGCACCGATTCGAACATCGGATACACAACGAAAACACCTACAATGATAAAAAGAAGAGAGACTGAAAACGCAGTTGTCACATCGCGCGAAAACAGGAGAATCGCCAAAACGGTTGCAAAAAGGAGCGTGGCCGATCCGAATAGCAGCATCATGAGCGAAAGATGATCTTGAACGGCGGAATAATCAAGGGCAAAAACAGCTGTCCCCAGTAGGTTTCCTTGATCGTTGATGACAGGGGCAAAGATGATGACGGAGGGGATTCCTCCTATGTCGATGATGTCAGGAGCTCGATATTTTTCCTCGTAGCTCGCACTTTCGACACCTTTTTTGTAGAAATCCGCTGCCGCATATGCCTTATAAAAAACCAACATCGTTTCAGAGCCGACGGGAGTTTTTCCCCCGTCGGTGTTGTCTGTGGGTATAAAAAGAACTTGGGTGTCGCCGGGTGTGTTTGCAACATTGGCAACGAGTTTTTCGATCTCTGCGCCACTGTCAGGAGTCACCGAGAGAGCACTTGAAACGACGCTCTCAAAATCGGTGTCCATTAACTTTAAAAAGGAACTTCTTAAATTTACATAAACCCAGCCTGTGACAAGAGCGATAAAAAGTAAAGAGATGACATAAAGACGGATACGTTTTTTCGTTAACATTCGAAGGCTCCTAACGTAAGACCGACATTCTCAGTAAAAGGCTCCCGCTCCGGCATGAGAGATCACGTAATGCGATCTCATACCGGAGCGAAAGGGTACATTGTTTTCTAATGGCAGCCGTATTTCTTGAGCGTTTAGGTTATTCCTTGTACTT
>JAGPAO010000020.1 GCA_018063805.1 Synergistaceae bacterium
CACTAAGCCCCTTAGACGCCCCTATAAAGGTAAAAATACCCAGCCCTATGGCATCTGCTACCGTAAGGTATTCCCCTCTCCTTCTCACACCACTATTAAAATAAGCGACCAACAGCACGGCAAAAACAACCACCAAAAGATAGCGGGGATCTTTCAACACAAGAGGAGGCGTGCTCCCCAGCATAACATCTCGGATCGTACCGCCCCCCATCGCGACAGCAAGAGCCAATACAAAAAGACCGTATATATCCATGCGTTTTTTTACCCCTAACAGCGCGCCGCTTATAGCAAATGCAAAGGTACCCAAAAGATCAAAAAAATGAATAAAAGACATACCTGCGACACTCTCTCTCGATAAAACTTCCTATTTTATGCATCATGTCCATTTATAATGGTTCTTTGAAAAACTGTAAACAAGCATCCTACCTAAATAAAAACCTCCGCGAGAAAAGATCCTTTCGCGGAGGTTTTTATTTTCGTGCGTGCTAAATTTTTTTAAAAATTATATCGACGAGATACAATTAATCCCTGGGATGCTCCGCGAAGTATTTCTTCACCGTTTCAAGACAACGACATGCGTGCTCTGCATAGCCGTACTCCTTTGCACGAGCATCGTGAGGCAACTCAATAGAACAGGGGATTTCAGGTATTCTGTTGATAATGGCGGCAATGTCTATTCCGCCTTCTCCTACGTAAAGACGTTCTGCCCGGCCTGTGTGAATGAGGCCGTCTCTGTCTTTGGGAAGTTCTTTGGGGCCGTCGCAGATATGCGCAAAATGAAACCATTCCCGCGGCACATCATTCAGCTCCTCCAGCGCCACCTTGGAGCGATTAAAGTGAAGCGTGTCAATCATAATGCCGCAGTTTTCACGCTCTGCGGCGCGTAAAACTTCCATGGCCTCTTTTAGCGTCGTGATAGCCGACCATGTTACAAATTCAAAATCCACGGTAAGATTATACGGCTTCGCCAGATCACAAAGCTCCGCGTAAAAATCAACAATGTAGTTGCGGTCATCTATCCAAGCACTGGAAAGAAGCCGGGTGCCTCCCAATTCTGCGGCCACTTCCATAGCAGGCAGATAAGTTTTCGGCGTCACACCGTCCACAATACGCGCCAATTCGACATCCATTAATTTTAAACCGGTGGAGGAAAGTGCTGTTTTCGTCTGCTTCATCATCTGCTTGTCTTCGGCGAGAAGATACCGGGGTTCGCCCGGAATCCCCAGAGCGATCGGTCTGAAGCTGACATAATCGTACCCGGCGCGTGCCGCAATATAAGTCATTTCCGGAGGCGGACAACCAAGCACCGTGAGATGAGCCAGAGAGTATTTTTTTTGCATTGTATTCACTCCTTTATGATAGATATTTTTTGATCCATCAGACAGGAGAAAATGTAAGCTGCTCGGAAACATTAATACACGAGATTTACTGCTAGGCCAATTCGGAGTTTAGCATGTTCGTATACTTAATGCAATGCTTAAACTAAACAAAACGCGTCTGTTTTTTACCAACAGACGGGATTTTTTATAAATAATCGGATATTGACAATATAAATACACGTGTTTATAATAAATTATTCCAATAAAAGTAAAGTTGTTCCAATAAGCGGAATTACAGATTGGCTAAAAAAAGAAGGACACAGAGAAAATTTAAGCACTCCGGGTATACGAACACAACGAGCTAGGCCAGCCATTTTATTTTTTGCAAACCAGGTTTCAATCTAAGGATTGAGCGTAAGTGCTTTGGTCCTTTACAACCCAAAGACACCGGCAACAGATAAGCAATTGATCATTTTTAATGGTGGTGCGAATTGAGGAAAAACATTATTACAGCAATTGCATTTTTAATCATCATAGCCTTTAACCTCACACCCCCTTTTCATGATGTCTCTAAAGAGGGCATGAGTCTTATTGGAATAGGGATAGCCTCTCTCCTCTTGTGGAATTTTGTGGAATTGGAATGGCCCTCTTTCCTATGTATTTCGGGGATAGTGCTTTTTAGCGGCGTGCCGGCATCAGAAATATTCTCTATGGCACTTGGTAGCTGGATTGTCATATTCCTTCTCGCCTGTTTTATGATAAGCCATTCGCTTAACGAAGAGGGTTTCACAAAAAGACTCGCAACCATATTCATAACGAACAAACATGCACAACGCAACCCCTGGTATTTTATCCTTTTCTTTCTAACCGGAGCGTTAACTATGTCATCCATAATGTCACCGACGGCCACGTTTCTTGTCTTCTGCCCCATAGCAGAAAAAGTTTTTACTGAAACAGCCTGTAAAAAGGGCGAATACCTCCCATCACTCATTATCGTCTCCCTTGCAATAGCGGTAAATATTGGCTCGGCAATGACTCCTCTGGGTCATGCTATTCCGATGCTCGCTATTTCCTTTTGCAAAATTATTACAGGAGTAGAAATATCGTTCCCTGCCTACAGCCTTTTCGGTGTCCTAATCGGATTGGTCATATATGCATCATTCATCATAATATTAAAAAAATTCTTCATTCCTGATCTTACTCGATTTAAGAGTTTTAACGCAGTATCACTGCGTGCCAATCTTCCTCCACCATCAAAACGCGAGTGCATGGTAACATTCATATTTTTCATGGTTATCCTTATGTGGTTACTGCCTGAAGCTCTTGCTGTATTACATAAAGGATTGGCAGAAAAACTAAAGTCCGGAGGAGCGGCCATTCCACCTATGCTTGGAGTTGTTGCCCTGTGCCTCATCAACGTGGATGGCAGACCGCTTCTCAACGCAAAAGAGGCTCTAAAGAAAACGGTTCCATGGTCAACGCTGTTGCTGCTATCCGCTGTCCTTTCTCTCGGTTCTGTGATCATAAAACCGCAGTTCGGCGTTATGAACCTGATAACAAACAGCATGTCACAAGTGGTTTCAGGCACACAATCTATCATGTTCCTCATGATTTTTGTTTCTTGGGCTGTTATACAAAGTAATTTTACGCCAAATTCACTATCCGTTACGCTCGTATCCAGCGTTGCCATGCCATTCATGACACTGGGGAACAATACATTATCAACAGCAGCAGTGGCAGCGGTTATAGGGGTGGCAGCCTCTATGTCGCTATCCACTGCACCTGTCTCATCACCAAACTCAGTCGCCGCGACAAGCGGTTGGTGGCAGGGAGATATCGCTCTTAAACTAGGTAGCATTGTATCTATATTGTCAGTGCCTATCATCATTTTTTTGGGTTACCCTATTGCCAGGCTTGTTATCAAATAGACTTAGCCATCGATAAAAATAGCCAATTGCACATGGGCTGACAGTCTAAGCAAAGAATATTTCCACACGGTAGGATTATGGTTTTTTCCATACGCGAAGCATTGAGCTGTCACACTCATGTCCGAGCCAGTCTTGAACGGTAAACGCTACATCCATGACCTTTGAAAGATCATATCCTGTCTCTATGCCCATGCCTGCAACCATATTCAACACATCTTCTGTGGCAATATTCCCTGACGCTCCGGGGGCAAACGGACAGCCGCCAATACCGGCAAAAGAAGCGTCGAAATGCCTGACTCCTGCTGTCATCGCTGCGTATATATTTGCCATAGCCATACCTCTTGTGTTGTGTGTGTGAAGGGTCCACTTAACTTGCGGATAAGAAGCGATCAGCTTTGACATATACGTAAATACTTGCTTGGGGTTGGCCAGTCCGACAGAATCGGACATGGATATTTCCGTGATTCCAAGGTTTATATAGGCGCCCACAAGGGGGATTATCTTTTCAAGACCGATGATTCCTTCCGCATAATATCCAAACGCTGTTGCAATCGCACCCGAAAGCGTTATCCCCTTTGACTGCGCAAAAGCAACGCACTCCGCAAAATTTTGAATAGTTTCCTCCGGGGCGGAATTACTATTCTGCATAGAATGGGTCGGGCTTGCAGACACCGTTAGTTTAGCTTTGCGCACTCCGGCATCACAGGCTCTTTCGACGCCTTTTTTATTAAGAACAAGAGCACGGTATTCTACTCCGTCTACCCTTTTAATTTTTGCCGCCACTGCATCTGTATCGGCCATCGCCGGGACAGCCTTGGGGTGCACAAATGAACCTATCTCGATCACTTTAGCTCCCGCATCGACCATTCTGTCGATGAGTTCCACTTTTTGATCCACAGAAAGCAGTGTGCGTTCATTCTGAAGGCCGTCTCTTGGCCCTACTTCACATATGACGACATCATCCGGCAGCGTTAACACCCTTGACCCCTCCTTGGCATGTGCCTCCGAACTTCCACGACCCGATACAAACGGAGGCACACAATTCTTACTGTTTTATGCCGATGCCTTATTCTGCGAAGCCAGATAATCCAACCCTGTTTGATACATAAAATCTACCGGAGGCTCTATACCAAGCCAAAGCCGCATCTGTTCAGCAGCCTGGTTCACATTCATCCAAAGGCCACTTAGAGTCTGGCATCCCCTTGCACGCGCATCCTGAAGCAACTTTGTTTCTATCGGGACATAGACCACATCGCACACTTTATGAGACGCAGAGAAAAGTGAGGGATCGACGATGGTCTCATTGCAATGAGGGTGCATTCCGCACTTGGTTGCATGAATAATAACATCATGCTCCTCCATGCCTGCCTTTATTGTCTTCTCGTTCATTTCCGCGATTTCACAAACACCGGGAAAATGAGCATTCACTCGGGAATAGAGCGTCTCCGCGCAAAAATAATCCTGGAGGATACAGAGCGATCTCATTTTTTTCGCTCCGCCCATGGCGAGAGCACATGCAATTGCGGTACCAGCCCCACCCGAACCCAAGATAAGATAGCGATGATCGGGTATATTCAGACCAAGTTGTTCTTGAAGAGATTTTACAAAACCCACGCCATCGGTGTTATGCCCAATTTTTTTGCCCGAATCATCGATAACAATCGTGTTCACCACTTCAGTGTATTTAGCAGAATCCGCAAGCCCGTCAAGATATTTGTGAGCCTGAGTTTTGAATGGCATGGTCACGCCGGAGCCCGCATAATGAAAACGCTCCATGTTAGCAATGACATGTTCAAGATCCGCCATTTCAATTTCTAAGGGAGAATAGAGGGCGTCTATTCCCATTTTTTGATAGACACTATTGTGCATAAATGCAGCGGCACTCTGACCCAGCGGATTTCCCAACAAACCGAAAAATTTCGTGTGTATCGTTGAGCAAAACATAGATATCCCCCCTTGTCTTATCCTCTTACATTTGTCGGGTCAAAAAATTCCCCAAACAATACCGATTCAGCAGGAGCATCGGTAAGGATGGGTCGCGCAACCCATGTGCTGTTCATATAGTGTTTTAGAGCTATATTTTCAGAGACTTGGTTGCCCCCCCATGTGCCGCAGCCCATGCTGGAAGTCATAGGCATGCCATTGTCAGAACTGCCGGCGTTCGCTTTTGACTGGGGTTGCCGCACCATTATCCTTGTTACCGGAGCCCTCAGCGCAAGTGCATTAATGTGGTCATCGTTATGGCTGTATATACCGCACGAGTGACCGCGTCCGCCGACATTGTAGATTTCATCCATCATCGAAAGCGCGTTTTCAAAATCACCTTCATAACGGTATAGAGCCAAGAGCGTTGTCAACTTTTCGCCGGAGAATTTATACTCTGCTCCTATGCCTTCCCCCACGACCATGATGAATTTTCTATCGTCAGGAATTGAAAAACCGGCTTCCTGCGCCAATTTTTGGGGCGAGATCGCGACCGTTGATACGATACGATGCCCCTCTTCATCCCACATGGCTTTTTTCAGCATTGCCCGTTCTTCATCATTTGCCAGATAACCGCCCTCTGCCTTCAAAGCATTGACCATTTCATCATAAATGCCGCCGTAGATGATAAGGTTACCATCGGCAGAGCAGCCGGAACCAAAATCCGAAGTTTTGCTTATTCTGGTATTCATCGCGGCTACTTTTACATCTGTAGTTTCGTCAAAAATCATGGTTGCGTTACCGGCACCGGAGCAGTATGCAGGCTTGCCGGAGGTGTGCGCTGCTTTTACCATGGCGGGACCGCCTGTAGCCATTATGAGATCCCCCATTTTCATAAACTGTTCGACAATTGCCATGTTGGGTGTTTCAATACACTGGAGAAAATCTTCCGGTTCCCCTATGGATTTAAGAGCCTCTCTCATTATTCCTACCACTTCGTACGTCGTTTTCTTTGTCCGAGGATGCGGAGAAAAAACAGTGACATCACGGGCTTTAAGCGCGTATATAGCTGTCACTACCGGCGTAAGCTCCGGGTTTGTCATCGGAATAAGCGAAGTGATCACACCTGCAGGTTTGCCATACCGAACAAGCCCTTTCTCCGGATTTACCTCGATGATACCCACGCTTTTCTGCCGTAAAGCATCTCTAAGAACGCCAAGAATCTTATGTCTTTTGCCGTATCTGTTCTGCCAGTCACCGGCGCCACTTTCTTCTACACCCATCTTACAAAGGCGGTCAAATGTGCGAGGGTTTCCTACTGCCCACGCAATGCAGCGGCACATTCTGTCAACTCTCTCTTGAGTATAATTTTCGATAATGGACTGAGCAACTCTTGCCTTGGAAAAAATATCCTCTAATTCTTGCATCTGTTCACTCGTTATTTCTTTTGCCACAACAAATCATCTCCCTGATTAATTTCCACATTTAGAACTTTTTCGGATCAACAAAAATCTACAACAAACACAGGCTGATTGATGGTATAAAGGTTATCAATATCAATGCGACCATAAATGCAAAAATGAAAGGAACTGCTTTTTGAGCGATCTGCATTACAGGTATTCCCGTGAGCGAACTTGCAACAAAGAGGTTGATACCCATTGGCGGGGTGATGAAACCAATAGCAAGGTTAACAACCATGATTATTCCGAAGTGCACCGGATCAACACCAATAGAGGCCATAAGCGGACCAAGGATAGGTGTCAGAATCAAAATTGCCGGACTGGTATCTATAAGCATTCCGACTATTAAAAGAAAAATGTTTACTACCAACAGAACTCCAATTTTAGAAGTAACCAGAGAGGTTATTCCGCCGGCTATGGCCTGAGGAGCCTGAAGAATCGTCATTACGCGCCCAAAAGCCATTGCGCCTGCCAGAATAAATAGTATAGGCGCATAAGTTCGCACCGCCTCCCGAAACACTTCTTTAACACCGCTTAAGGTAAGGGTTTTATACACGAAACAGCATACAAAAAGGGCGTAGAACACCGAAATACAGGCGGCCTCCGTCGGCGTTGTTATCCCGCCATATATACCGCCCAAAATGATAACCGGTGTCAGAAGGGCCCAGAAACTATTCATGAAAATATGGCGAAAACCGTTTGCCCTCAGTTCAGAACAGTATTCATTAAGTTTTTCCTTATCTTCGCCGTATTTCCTACAATAGTAGTAAGCATAAGTCATCAAGCAAACACCGATTAGAATTCCGGGGACGATTCCTGCAATAAAAAGGGCACCTACTGAAGCCCCTGATGATAGCCCATAAAGTATGAAGGGAATACTCGGAGGGATGATAACACCCAAACCACCAGCTACTGCCACCAATGCCGTCACAAAAACTTTTTCGTAGCCAAGCCGAACAAGCAAAGGAATACTCATGGCTCCTATGGCAGCTGTCGTCGCCGGCCCCGAACCAGATATAGCCCCATAAAAAAGGCAGGTTATAACTACCGCACAGGGCAAACCACCGGTCTTATCCCCTATAAAGTAAGAAAAAACATTGAACAACTTATCCGAAACACCGCCTCGCGCCATAATAATCCCGGACAAAACAAAAAGCGGAACCGCTATTATGGGGGTTGAATCAACTCCGCCAACCATCTGACGCACTATAAACTCTATTTTTGCAGAAAAAGCCGGATTGAAGATGGTTGGCATTATCGCGCCTATGCCCATGGATATACCGATTGGCACACTTAGAAGCAGACTTATCACAAAAAAGAGCAATACGTGACCAAGCATGTTATTCGCCTACCTTAGCTGTTTTAGCGTCTATTTTCTCTGGTTTAAAGATGGTAAGCATATGCTGGAGACTTCTCGCTATACCAAGTGCAAAACCAACGGCAGAAGCGCCATACACGAAGTACATAGGCGCATTCAGAGCGGGGCTACTCTGCCCGCTATTTATCATAGACTGAGTTACGTTGACTCCACCTTTAAGGCAGTAAGCAAAAAAAGCGATCTGAATGACATCAACGAGCAACATATTCAGTTTTTTAAAGTGACTCGGCAGTGACTGCATAACGATATCGATCCTGATGGAAGTTCCAATTCTGACACAATAGCTCAAGCTCAAAAAAGCAGACCAAACAAATAGATATCTGGTAACTTCTTCCGCCCACGATAGAGAATCTTGAACTGCATATCTCATAAAAACAGAGTACCCTATTATCAGATTTATCAAAAGCAACATTACCATCAAGCATGTTTCTTCGAAGCGCTTATCAAGCCACTTAATTAGCCCCATAGCCATCTCCCTTTTCAATACAATTATTTAAACAATAAGGGCGCGAAGAATAAGAAACCTCATCACGCCCGATATAGAAAAGATCTATCTTGTTGTTACAGGTTCCTTCTATTTTGAGGAATTGATAGCTGCTGTTAGTTTATTTACAAGATCATCACCAACCGATTTGCGGATATCTTTGTAAACAGGCTCAGCCGCTGCACGCATTTCCTTTACCGCTTCCGGTTTGAGATCAATGATTGTAACGCCGTTTTTCTTCAAAATTGCCACTCTTTCCAAGTGTCGTTTATCAGCCTGCTGACGCCCCCATACCACAACCTCTTTTGCAACACCCTCGACAAGCTTTTTATCTTCCGGCGTAAGAGAATCATAAATTTTCTTACTCATGGTGATCGTGATGGTGTGCAGGATGTGGTTCGTGTTTATGACATACTTCTGAACTTCATAAAATTTATTGGACACTATGACTTCATAAGGATTTTCCTGCCCCTGAACAACTCCCTGCTGAAGAGCAAGGTAAAGCTCCGAAAAGGGTAGGGGGGTAGGATTGGCACCAAGCAGTTTCCAGTACGCCATGTGGTTTTTGTTTTCCATGGTGCGTATTTTGAGGCCTTTGAGATCGCTCATTTTATTTATTGCTTTGTTTGCTGACAGGACTCTGAATCCCTGGTCTGCGATCCCCAGAATCTTTAGATTTGCCTTCTCATACTCTTTATTGAGGTTGGGGATAAACTTATCCAACGCTTTCCGAGCCACCTTGACATCCGTAAAGAGGTTGGGGAGATCAAATACAGCTACTTTAGGAACAAAATTAACCTGAGGAGCCGTATTCTGAACAACTATCGTGATATCTCCATTCTGCACGCTCTGTGTAAGCTCAACGTCCCCCCCGAGCTGGGAGTTATGAAAAACATTAACCGCAATATTGCCTTTGGACTTTTTCTCCAAGGATTCCTTGAGTTTGTTGGTCATAAGTCCAGTGACTGTATCCTCAGGAGAGCTATTGGCCACGATAAACGTAACTTTAGGCGCAGCAAAACCCGAAGAAACCATAACAAGAACCGCACAAACAGCCGCAAAGGTTACAAAAGCTTTTTTCACATCTAACACTCCTTATTTTTTAGTTGTAGTATTGCTACTACATAGAGCACTATTGGTATTACTCCCAAATTCTCCCCGTGTTTTTTTCGCCGCGTTTTGTGAAAATATCGTTGATGTTCCAGCATCCGGCCTTGACAACGGGAGCGTTTTCCATGCGCACATCAATAACGCAGGGCTTGTTCATCGCAAGCGCTTTCTCAAGGGTGGGTTTGAAATCCTCCGCCCTTTCCACCTGAAAACCCTCAATGCCGTAGGCGCGGGCTATCGCCGCAAAATCCGGACTGTAGGTCTCTCCGTCCTTCATGAAATGGGTGCCGAAATTGTGTCCGTAATGGATCCCCTCTATGCCCGATATGGTACCAAAAGCACAGTTATTCATGACGACCCATACGACGGCGATGTTTTTCTCCGCAGCAGTAGCAAAGGGGGAGACGTTCGTCGCCATTCCGCCATCACCAATAAGCGCCACAACCTTTTTATCGGGGCGAGCGACTTTGACCCCGAGGGCAGCAGAGGGACCGTATCCCATGGTGCAAAGGCCGCCGGGAGCGACGAATGTTCCCGCTTCGTAGATAGGGAACTGCTGCCCCACTCCGTTTTTGTTCCAGCCAACGTCCGCAACGACGTATCCATCAGCGGGCAGAGCCTCTCTCAGGTCGAAGAGGATGCGCTCCGGACGCATGGGGAACTGATCCGACTTTTGAAATTCAACGAGGGACGCAAAATACTCGTCCTTAGCCTTCTTGATCGCCTGGATTTTTTCCGGGCGCTTAATCCCGTTAGGGTATAGTACTTTTGCTTTTGCAAGAAGGGTTTCAAGTGCAGTTTTTGCGTCGCAAATCGCGCCGATTTCCGTCTGGAAGTTGCGCCCAATCTCCTCTTGGTTGATATCAATGTGGATCAATTTTGTGTTGGGGATATTGAACGTTTCATCGCGATACCAGGAGCTGCAGTCGGCTTCAGAGAGGCGTGTCCCGATAGCCATCATGACATCGGCGGAAAGTGCCATCTGGTTATTGAACGTCGTTCCCCAGTAGCCGGTCATCCCGACTGCGAGAGGGTGCGCGTCGGATATCGCGCCTTTACCCATCAAGGTGTAGAGAACCGGTATTTCCAAATGTTCCGCAAGTTGAGTGAGAGCAGCGGACGCGCCGCTTGAAATCACTCCGCCGCCTGGGTAGAGGATGGGATTTTGGGCTTCCGCCAGTGTCTTCACAATTTTAGTTGCAGCTTCGTCGTTTATCCCCGGCTTGGGAAGGCAGGGTTTGTTGTTGATTCTCCGCTCAAAAAACTTAGTATCCATTTCCATTGAAAGAATATCCATAGGAATGGATACCAAAACAGGCCCGGGGCGACCGGTCACGGCAAGACGAAAGGCTTTATCCATTATTTCCGCAAGAAGCTCGGGGCGATCGACGCGCCACGCACGCTTTACAAAGGGGCGGTAAATTTCAAATTGGCTTGCATCGGCATGCATATTCACTTCTTGATGAGGATGCCTGCCATAATAGCTTGAAGGCACATCACCCGCAATAACAACCATGGGGATGGAGTTCAAGCTGGCTTCGGCAACCCCTGTGGTGGCATTCGTCAAACCAGGACCCAGATGGGTCAGAAGCACTCCGGGAGCTCCCGAATTTTTTCCTCTGGCATAACCGTCTGCGGCATGAGCCGCTATCTGCTCGTGTCTTACCGATATATACTCGATGTTGCTCTCCTTTAAAGCATCCAACAACGCTATTACAGTGTGTCCGCAAAGCCCAAAAATCTTTTCAACTCCTCTTGATTCCAGAAAATCTACGAGTTGAAACGCAACAATGTCTGTTTTCACAAAACGCACCTCCGAAAAATAAGAATAGTTTGTATCCCCATCAGCCCAATAAAATGTTTAGAGCTGTATTGAGTTCATTTACAGGCATTTGCCCGGGGGCAGACGCCTGGCTACCGACACCGAAAGAAAGATCAGACCCAAAAAGACAGCCCACGATCCGGCTGGCCGCGCCCAGCTTAGCCATCGACATTGTTATGAGGGGATATTCCGGATAGTCCCTCCTGAAAGAGAGCGTCGCCGCAAGCAAAGTCAAGACATCCTCTTCCGCAAGAGGCATGACTGCAATCTTCGGAACATCAGCCCCGCAGCGCACCTGCGAAACTAGCTGTGAATAGATAAATTCCTTTGAAGGTGTTTCACTGAAGTTATGGTAAGAAATGATAAGATGAGCTCCTGCCGCCGCTGTTTTTTGTTTCAGCTCCGACAACTTTTGAAAACCGTAGCTAAGTTCCTTATCTACGAAATCAACTAAACCGCGTTGCAAAACGCTTTCATACAAGCGGTCTTTAGCTTCTTCGGAAACCTCCTTGAACCCGCCCTCCCAGTGCCCTCTGCACGTCAGTATGATTGGGACGTCACCCGCCAAACGACGCACTTCAGAAACTCTGGATACAGACTCGCCCACATCCTCAATGCAATCCCAAGCATCCACTCGGAGCTCTATTATATCGGCGGCAACATTCGCTATCTTGCCGACTTCGGACATGACAGAATCTTTATTCTGACCAACGAGAGGCACACATACAAGAGGTCTCTCTCCTCCTAAAACAGCGTTCTTCACTTTAATGGGTCTGTTTGGCACTATTCTCAAACGAAACTCCCCCTGTACTGAACAATTATTTCCGCTTAACGGAATTCACTGCAATATTAATGGAGTGCATCCAGTCTATATTGGATTTTTCCACTTGTCAACATCCATTTTATTAAAAAATATGCTGTCTAGCGGAAATGGCACCGCAATTCTAAACAGTCCCGCTGTACAAAAATCACACTCCGCACGCTAACATATCCCATAACACCTCCCACGCTGTAAGCCGGAAGAATTTTTTTCCGGCTTACAAACAAACAACTGTAATCCATACTATGCCCAAGCATCCCCGCAGGCAAATACACCCGAAGAAACTGTCGCATATTAATTGACAAGGTTCAGCAGAAGCAAAGGACTCGATTGCATTTCTTTCCATTCAACTATAGAATATACCGATTAATCCACAAAAATTCTGATTAATAGAACTTTCCCAATGGAGGCTTACAAACAATGAAGGACGATTCCGTACGCTCGATTGAGCGCGCTTTTTTTATCTTAAAATGCTTTAATCTTGATACTCCAAGATTAACATTAACTCAAATTGCCGAACAGATAAACCTGCCCACAACAACGACCCTGCGCATCCTTGCAACCCTCGTCGCTGTTGGCCTGCTAACAAAGACAGACGGACGCTACTATAAACTCGGGAGAGAATCCTTCCTGATAGGCGCGATTGCTCGCGCTCATTTTCGGCCGCAGCACGTTGCGTATCCCTACATGGTGGAAATACGAGACGACACCAACGAGGCGACGTCCCTTTACGGCATTGACGGCGAGTGCCGTGTCTGCTACGAACACGTGCCAAGCCTTCTCTCCATGCGTTGCGTTGTCCGCGTGGGCGACTGCTTCCCATTATGGGCGGGAGCAGGAGGAAAAGTACTGTTGGCTTATGAATCAAATGAAGTGATTGAACGGGAAATCACAAAAGCCAAAAAAATAACGGACACCACGATTATTGATAAAGAGCTTTTTCTGGAAGAACTGAAAAAAATACGCGGTATGGACTACGCCATCAGCTACGGAGAACGGGAAGACGGTATTATCTCTTTAGCCGTGCCTATTTTTGACATGCAGGGGAGAGCCCCTCTTTGCCTCTCCATAGCGGGCCCTGCTGCTCGCTTTACAGAGGAGACCGCAACGGATATCGTTCCTCGTCTACAGAGTATTTGCACCGAGATATCCAGAAAAATCTTCGTCTAAAATAATAAGGTTTCAAAAAAACAATCCCGCCGGGCTTAAAGCGCCCGGCGGGATTGTAAAAAAACACCTCTATTTACTTTTTCTCGTTATAGATCTTAACCATTCCGTAGATGGGATCAAATATTTCATTGGGGACGGGGAAAAGCAAGTTGTATTGAGCGATAAGCCATTTTCCATTTTCTTTGATCAAAACGCCGCTGCCCCGTGCCTCGCCCGACTTATTGTCCAGGCGCTCATCAAACCAAGCTGTATTCCCGTCTTTGCTCAAGAAAATATTACGCTCCATTTTTTTGTAAGTCCAGCCCGTTCCCGTATCAAAGCGTTTCTGAGCGTAAGGTTTGAACTTCGCTATCGGCCAACGCTCCGTCGCATCCGTGCCGTAAAAAACGGCATCGTTAGAGAAAAGGGCAAAGTAAGCCTTTCCATCCGCCTTTGAAGCGGCTTCGTGAAGCTTGTCCAGTACCGAGGAAATATCCTCCACAGGTGAAGCCTCGCTTTGTACTGCCGAAATCAGAAACGCAGAAAAACAAAAAATAAAAGTAATCAGAAAAAGACCTATATTTTTCATCTGTCACCCTGCCTCTCTCACGATAAAAAGCACATTAAAACCGCGCTTTGCCACAGGAATACGCTGTTCAATCATACGGTATCTCCTGTTCAATAGCAAATCAAATGCGATAGGGCGATCTCAAAACTAGTTTTTAAAATTAATGCTTTCCTTTAATAAGGGCATTATCCACCGCTTTTTTAATGGCAAGGCTGGAATTCGTAGCACCTGACACCGCATCAACATTCACTTTTTGCTCCTTGGAGAAATCCTTCACTATTCTTTCTGCCGATGCTCCTCTGCCATTTTTATGCTCAAGCAGATCAACCTTGACGATCTTTCCGTTTTTCATGACCACTTTTACCTTTGCATAAACCAAATCGAGATCGCAATCACCAACGTACGAACCATCTGCAACGCTACTCAAATCAACACCGGAGAACGTTATATTGCTGACAGCGACCTTATACGCGTGCACACGGTACACAACATATAACGAAGCGACAATGTTTAGTACAACAAAGACCCCAACCCCCAAAAACCATTTCTTCCTCTTCATCGTTTATGCAAGCCGTAATTCCTGCACATTGGCTCCTCGACGAACGGCAATCATCTCCGCAAGGATGGCGACGGCGATCTCCTCCGGCGTTTCCGCGCCGATGGGCAATCCGATGGGGCGATGGATGCGGTCCAGATGCGCTTGAGAGACACCCTGCCCCAGCAGTTTTTCCTCCACAAATTTGATCTTGCTGCGAGACCCGATCACGCCGATATACGCAGCAGGACGCCCCTCCAAAGCCGTCATAACCTCGGAATCGAGGCTATGCCCCCTTGTGACAATCACGGCGTAGGCATTGGGATGCATCAGCACTCCGTTTTCAAACATCGTACCGAGGGAGCAACAGATCGTTCGCCCCCACGGAATATTCTCTGCGTTCGCAAACTCCTCCCGCTCATCCCAAACGGTCACCTGAAAACCAGCAAGAGGTGCCAACCGCGCCAAAGCCTTGCCCACATGCCCGGCGCCAAAAATAACGACTTCCTCTTCCGGTACAAGCCGCTCAAAATAGACGCGTGCCGTTCCTCCGCAGGCAGCCCCCTCCGGGCAGGTACCCGTTAAAGCGGTGCTCAGATTCCACTCCTTAATGGAAAGCGTCTCCCCCCCCTCCATCATGGTAAGCGCATGCCGGATGCATTCGTGCTCCATCGGGCCGCCGCCAACGGTTCCGTCAATACTCCCATCGGGACGCACCCACATGGAGGCCCCTCCGTGGCGCGGAGTGGATCCCTCCTGCTCAATCACTATACAAAGCACGCCGGACTCCCCTGCGTGCATCTCCTTACAAATTTGCTCTAATTGTTGACGATACATCCCATCTTCCCCCTGTTAGAACCGCTAATATTCAAGATTTAATTATGTTCGACAATAAAGGTAAGCATCGTCTTCTCGTCCGCGCTTCCATCAGCAAGTCCTAATCCCAACGCAACAAGTTCTTCGTCGGTGCATATTATTTTCATTCCATTAGCTTCTAAAAATGAAAGCATCACTAAAATACCTATGCGTTTATTTCCGTCTATAAAGGGGTGATTTTTCACAAGCCCAAAAGCAAGCCGAGCGGCTTTACTCTCAATTGTCGGATAAAGCGACACACTATCAAAAGACATAAAAGGAGTTGCAAGTGCACTGTCAAGTAATCCTTCATCTCTGACACCGCCCGCTCCTCCTGTATATTTTATCAATAGTTGGTGCAAAAGAAGGACTTGCTCTTTGGTTATTTTTTTCATTTTGCAAGTTCTTTAAAAGCATGCAAATGTTGTTTGACAATACGCTCGCCAATTTCTTCAAGAGTTTGCGTATCGACAAAATCGTCGTTTTCAAATTGACTGTACTCCAGAACAATATAGCGGGGCATATTATTTTTTAAAATAACTGCCGCGCCCGTTTCATCCACCATTCTTGCCACGCGAGAAAAATCTTCATTGGCTTCAGAAATAGAAACTAGGCTATTTGCGTTTATCATCATCGTTATCACCTCATAATCCTTAAGCCTCTTAACCCGTAGTATACTACAAAAGGCAGAAGACCTATCGCAGCAACGGAATACTCCCCGTCAATCGATTCACCTTCTTCTTCTCACCATAGAGGGCAATACCCAGATACGCATATGCCTGCTCATCGGCGGTTGAGAATTTCTGTATGTACTCATCATACGTTCGGCACCCCTGCGCGACGTCTGAAAAATCGACCACGGCGACATCACTGAAATCAGAGTGCAAAAGCTGCGCCCTTAAATTCCGCAGAGCATCGCTGCTCCCATTCAAAATAGGCACGGGAATCGTGACAATCCCCAAATGTTTGTGGTTGGAAGCATCCAACACATCCTGCCCTACCAGCTCCGGAAATTGCTTCCCCAGTGTAACGCCTAAAATCGCCGCTGTATTGGCAATGACGCCCACGGGGAGCGCCGCATCAATGATCATTGCGCATTTGAACTCTTTATGACTCATTATTCGAATCTCTCCTTAAACCTTCATTTTTCTCCACAAAAATATTCATATACTGCCTTGGCGTCAGACCGATCAGCCGTTTAAAAAAATTAGTGAAGTGGCTCTGGTCGCTAAACCCCGTTTGGAGCGCCACATCCAGAGGCAAAACACCCTGCTCCAGAAGTTTTTTCGCCTTGCCGATGCGAATCGTCTCAAGATATCCGTAGGGGGAAATTCCCTTTTGTTTGGTAAATGAACGCAGCAAATAGTATTTACTCAGCCCCGTCAGCGCACTTAAATCGTCCAAGGCTATGTTTCCGGAATAATTCGTCTCCAGGTAGTCGCATATCGTCTTAACGGCCGTGTTTGCCTCCACAACAGCGGGGGACTGAACCGCATCGGTGTTTTCCTGTATGAGTTCCTCAATCAAAAAGAAAAACAACTCTTCCTTCTTAAAATCCGCGGCCTCCTGCAAAATCATTTGATGCAACTCTTTAAGTGAGGAGACCAGATTGCAACGGCAGAGCACGGCGGGAGAAAAACGCGGCAGGTAGTCCTCACCCGTAATTTCAAGCACTGCTTTTTTCATCGTTTCTATCGGGATATTAATACAGCGATAATCCAGCGTTCCTCCGTCTACCTGTTCGCAGGTGTGCACATCGTCCGGGTTAAAAAGAAGCAAATCCCCCGTTCCAACCGTATAGTCCCTTCCCCCGCACTGTAAATAGCGCTGCCCGCTTTCGATGAAACCGATGACGTAATAGTCGTGAAAGTGCTGCGGAAACCGCTGCATCACGCCCTCAAAGCGATACGCCTCTATATTTAGCTCCGGGTCAAAGCAAACTGTTCTCGTCTCTTTTTTCATGCGTTCACCTCCACCCAAAAAGATTACTCCGCATGATAAGGGGTATGAAATAAAAAAGCTTGCACAATATTGCCCTTCTATTCTTCTTCTGTCGCTTTAGGTTCAAAAAATATCGTCTTATGTGTATAATAATCTCATAACATTATTTTAATCACTATTGTCGATAAATACCTATCATTTAACAAAAAAAAGAACACAGAAAAAGGTGTTATCGCTTCATAATTGCTGCGTTTATAGATTATTTTGAGGGAGGCAAATACAATTGAGAACATGTGCTCAATGTCATTCAACGGTTAGCTGGTCAAAGGACTACTGTCCGCTGTGCTCAGCCCCAATGGCTCCCGAGGAACAAAAAACGGAGCAACCGGAGGAGAGCCCTGCCCCTCCCTCGCCTTGGAATGCATTTGTAGACAGCAACCAATCGGATGGACAAAACAAAGAGCCGATCCAACCCACGATACCGGAGGGACAGACATCCGCATCTGAATTCACGGTAGGATCCATATTAAGCCGCACATACACCACCCTTTTTCGCAATCCATCCGTTTTTTTGGGAATATATCTTATCCCTTTCATCCCTAATGTTATTTCACTTTATTACCTACCAACTGATTTTCGATCATTTGAAGTTAAAAGTGCTCTCGCCTTTGGCTTAAGTAGCCTGGTCAGTATGATTCTATCCATGTTAGTCCAAGGGGCGCTCCCCTACGCCGTCTATCAGGCTCTCCGCGGCAACACCGCAACCATGAGCAAATCTTTATCGTACTGCATCCCCAAACTAGGCACACTATTCCTCGTTTCATCCTTAGTCGGTCTTGGTGTTTTCTTTGGGTTTTTGATATTCGTCATCCCCGGAATTATCTTGATGATCGGATGGACCGTCACGGTTCCGTCCTGTGTGGTAGAGAACTTAGGAGCAAGAGCGAGCATGAAACGCAGCACAGAACTGATAAGAGATTACATGTGGAAGGTTTTCTTTCTCGTATTAATAATGATCGTCACCAATCAGCTTATCCAAAGATTAGTAGCCTTCATCGCTCTACTCATTTTTCCGTATAAAATCATCGTTATACTCCTGACAAGCCTCTGCCTTGTAATCCCGATGGCGTTTCAGAGTGTTATGGTAGCCGTTATTTATTACCGATTGAGGGAGATTAAAGAGGGCACCGTGATCGACAGTTTGGCGAATGTTTTCGACTAAAAAACGCCACAGGATCTATAAACGGGCAGTGTTTTACATCAATAGCGCTGTTATTACATGCGTTAAAAAAACAATAAAAGGAGAAGAACACAATGGAAAACAACATAACAAGCGCATCCGAATTCAGCATAGGCTCTGTTTTAAGCAGCACATACGCCACTCTTTTAAGAAATCCGGGTGTTTTTTTCGGCATCTGTTTTATTGCTCTGATACCCATGATTGCCACCGATATTATTCAACATCTTTACCCGAGTAACACCCGAGGAGGATTCACGGCAGGCTTTGGTATTATCAACATGCTGGTTCAAGGGGCCATCTCTTACGCTGTCTATCAGTCCCTTCGCGGCAATACCGTGACGATTAGTGAATCCGTATCTCGTTGCACCCCCAAACTGGGCTCACTGATTGGTGTATCTATTCTCACTTTTTTCGGCATCGCACTGGGATTTCTATTGCTTGTTATTCCCGGGATTATTTTGATGTGCAAATGGGCTGTCACCGTTCAGACCTGCGTTGTAGAGAACTTGGGAGCGCAGGAGAGCTTGAAGCGCAGCTCGGAGCTGACCAAAGATTACCGTGTGAAGATTTTCTTCCTCTCCTTAATAGGGCTTGTTAGCAATCTTTTCGTTCTATTTTTAAGTAATTTCATTGGCATTCTTCTCTTCCCAAAACAAGAAATCATCGTTATATTCCTCTCAAACTTTATTTTTCTGATCCCCTACACATTTTGGGACGTGATGACTGCCGTCATCTATTACCGGCTGAGAGAGGCCAAAGAAGGCACCGCGATAGATAACCTGGCAAATGTTTTCGACTAAAAAACGCCGCGTAAGAAAGCGCGGTAGCAATCCATTTGCTATCGCGCTTTCTCTTTATTCGTTGGGGGTGCTGTTTTATCCGCTCTCAAGCGGGAAAATAGCTGCCCCCTTTCGAGATTCGCGCGCTCGGCGGCGTAGAAATCGCTCAAAAAACGCCGAGTATCCCCGGGAGGAACAACCTCATGCCACCCAATCTTGCGGCAAATTTTAAGGCAGACATCCCCTAATAGTTGATCTGCTTGCGCAGAGGGCGGCTTTCGCAAAAATTCCTCCAACACCTGAAGCTCAAAAGCACCGTAAATTTCCAACTGCTCGTGCGTAAACGTATAGCCGACGGCCTCCTTTTCATAGCGAGGCTCAGCGGTTAAATCGTTTAAAAGCACTCGCTTAGGCATGGCAATCACCATCGTCCCGCCGATCAAGTCCCCCGCCCGCAAATGATAGCGGTTAAAAAGCGGGAGAGAGGGGATCACGGCGACCCAGCCCAACAGAGCCAGATACGCCCAACCGCTCCTTTCATCCATACTCATAAACAGAGAAAGGGGTAAAAACACTTCGATCTCGCGAGTGAGATTGCGTGCGATAACGGCCAACGGCAGCAGTTCTCCCCCTTCCCTATTGATCACTCTAAGACCGCACATCTTCTTCCCCGGCGTCCGCCCCTGCCATGCCAGCTCAAAGTGCAGAAAATAACCATTTCGCACGATAAAGGCGACAAACAGAACAAGCGTCATACTCACCGATATAGATGTCTTCGAAAAAAAAATCAGCATGCAAAGCGCATAGAGAACGGCGATCGCAGCAAACATGAAGAACATGTCGATAAAAAAAGCCGCCAATCGTTCCCCATGGTTTGCGATCATCGTGTCGAGCTGAACGCCCTCCGGACTGACGAGGATTCTGCGCTTATGCTTGATGCCGTCGAGCAGTTCCCCTACCCGATCCGTTCGCGTCTCCATCGCTAACGCTCCCCACTTTTCTTCATGCCTGTAAAGACAAAGTAGCACATCCACAGCACCGCGGTCGTCAAGGCGAAGACATAACGCCAAGGCGTGCTGTTGATCAGCTGGCGAAACCCACCCTCAAAGATTCCGGCGATGAAAAACAGCGCTACAGACCCCGCTACAACGCCCGCAACGCCCCGTCCTCGTTCGGCCAAGCTTTCCAACCGGGACAGGGAACCGGGAAATAAAATCTTTTCTGCAACCGCAAGACCGGAGGCCGCACACAGCAGAATCGCCAGAATTTCGGTAACGCCGTGAACCGAAAGCCAGCCTATAAAGTCCACGGTCAGCCCTTTCTCGGCATGCAACGCGAGAAAAGCCCCCAGAATAAGCCCGTTATAAATAACCAGAAGGAGGGTCGGGATTCCCAGAGCAAAGCCAAGGCCAAAGCTAAAAATACCGACAATGGCGTTGTGGCGAAAGAGCGAATTGGCAAAAACGATAAAGGTATCCGCAAAGCTGCTCCACGGCGCAAACAGCTCATCCTTCAACAGATCCGATGCGGAGCTCCCCGGGCCTCGGTTGCCCGCGAGACTTTCGGGAACCAATAAATTAAAATAGCCCATATCCGCCCGCACCAGTTCGTACCCCGCAATCACGCCCACAAGCATGACGATGGAGATAAGGAGCAAATGCCAGCGAATCCCCCGCACCATCCGAGGAAATCCCTCTTTAAAAAAAACGCAAAGGCTTTGCGTCACACTCACGCGCGGCCCGTAAACCACCAAATAAGCCCGCAGCGTCAGGTTTTCCAGATAGAGCAGTAAGTTGCGATCCAGAGCGATATACCGCGCTACAGAGAGGGACGACATCGCGGCGCGGTACAACAGGGGAAGGCGCTGTAATTCTTCGGCGGAAAGCGACGATATCCCCCCCGTTTCAATGCGGCTCACCATATCGTCCAATTGACGCCACGCACGCTCCCTCCCCTTGCGAAATTCGGCACTGCGCAGGGTGAGCTTTTGCCCGACGGCTCCCTCGCTATTTTCAAAGGTTTGAAACGAAGACAGCGTCATAGCAATCCCCTCTGTTTGATCATAAGATAGCGGTTCAACAGAGCCGCAGAAATTCCGCCGGCTGGAACATCAATGCAATAAACACCTAATCGGGCAATTCTCTCCAGCACAATCAAACGCTCCCGGAGAAAATCAGCGGCAATCACCGCCTCCGCAACATTCATGAAATGGTTGGGGGGTGCTTCCTGCAATTGCGTCAACAACGGATCGCGCATCGTCACAAAAACAACGACATGCCGCCGGGCCATCAGACGCAAGCTCTCTATCAGCAATTCCGCGGAGATGACATCGACAAATTCAGTAAAAAGAATGACGAGAGCCCTACGGTGAAGCCGCGTGCTCAACTCGGCAAGGCCAAGGGTAAAGTTTGTCTCCTCCGGCTGATAGGAGAGACCGGATATAAAACGTTGGAATTGGGTGAAATAACTCATGCCGCGCCCCGGCGTGAGGAAGTTTCGAAAACGCGCATCAAAGCCGCATCCGCCCACCAAATCCCCTCCGTGCAGAGAAACACGGCACAAAAGCAGCGCCGATTTAATCGCGTGGTCCAGCTTTGGGATACCCTCGATCGGCTCCGACATCAAC
>JAGPAO010000101.1 GCA_018063805.1 Synergistaceae bacterium
CACGTCCATACCGGCAAAAAAATAGCCGATGGCAAACGCAAATCCGACACAAATAATCCCCAGGTTTATCTTAGTGGATAAACCGATGATGATAGCTGCCAGCAAAGCAGATAATGAAAGGATAGCAATTCCCATCTACAAAATCCCCCTTTGCAGGCTTAAAGATACTCGCCATTAGGTATCAGTATAGAGGGCTTGTATTATCAAGTCAAACTTGGTAGATATCTCTCCCTCGGCTATCGATGGCAACAACTACTGGGAAGTCAACAACCTCCAAGCGGCGAATCGCCTCTGTCCCAAGCTCCGGAAACGCAATCACTTCCACGCTTTTAACGCATTGAGCGATCAGCGCTGCCGCCCCACCCACCGCAGCAAAATAAACACCGCAGTGCTTAACAATCGCGCGCTTCACCTCATCGTTACGCAGTCCCTTGCCTATTATTGCTTTCAGGCCAAGCTCTGCCAGTGTGGGTGTGTAGGCATCCATGCGGCCGCTCGTGGTGGGGCCGATGGGGCCGATGACATGACCGGGCTTATTGGGACACGGACCGGCATAATAAATAATCTGCCCGGAAAAATCAAAGGGCATCGGCTCTCCTTTTTCCGCTAATTCCACCAATTGCTTATGAGCCGCATCCCTCGCTGTGTAAATAATCCCTGTGATGTGAACGACATCGCCCACATTCAAACTTTTAATGACTTCATCCGAAAGAGGCGTCGTTATTTTTTTAATTGTAGGACTCATTTTCTGAATCTCCCTCCTATCAGAGCGTTATCTCTGCATGCCTTGTGGCATGGCAGCCGATATTAACCGCAACGGGCAGCCCGGCGATATGCGTGGCGTAACTGCAAATATGAACTGCAAGAGCCGTTGTTTTGCCGCCCAATCCGGCGGGGCCAATCCCCAACGCGTTGATCTGATCCAGAAGTTCCCTTTCAAAACCATCCCAAAAGGGGTCGGGATTGTGCGTTCCCACATTGCGAAGCAGCGCCTCTTTTGCGATCAAACAGGCCTTTTCCATCGTCCCACCGATACCGACTCCGACGATAATGGGGGGGCATGGATTAGGACCTGCTATTTTTACGGTTTCAATAATAAAGGCTCGAATTCCCTCGATTCCTTGTGAGGGTTTCAGCATAACCAGCCGGCTCATGTTTTCGCTCCCAAAGCCCTTAGGAGATACCGTGATTTTGAGGGAATCTCCGGAAACGATTTTATAATGAACCACAGCGGGGGTGTTATCCTTGGTGTTGACACGACGAATGGGATCGGCAACGACAGATTTTCGAAGGTATCCCTCCTCATAACCGCGCCGCACCCCTTCGTTAATCGCATCCTCCAAATTCCCCCCGGTAATATGAGCGTCCTGTCCCAACTCAACAAAAACCACTGCCATCCCCGTATCCTGGCAAATAGGGATCTGGTTATCCTCCGCTATTTTGGCATTCTCAAGCAGCATATCCAGCACGCTGCTCTCCATTCCCCCGCAGTCGGCACACCTCGCCTGACAAAAGGCCTGTCGTATATCCTCGCCGATATAATAGTTAGAGTCGATACAGAGCTTAGCCACCGCTTCCGTAATTTGTGCCGCTTGGATTTGCCTCATTCCTCTATCTCCCTTGCGATCCGATTCAAATTCTCCAGCTCAAAATGATCCCTGTCCACAATACCGACGAGTGCGTAAAGCCCGGCCTGACGATCATATGGATACTGCTTGATCAAATGAAATTTCTTCACATCGGATGTATTGCGAACATGCATTCTCGGCCCGGTACACTTCATGATGATATCCTCACCAATCTTGATGTGGTTTTCATCATAATAACTGACCTCCAGCGCTCTGTTAATCAGTTCTGTTACTTTTTGCTCCATTTGTATAATATCCGCCTGAGGTTTTTCTTCAAAATTCAAGACAAAACCGCTGCGGACATCGCTGTTCATAGCCTGAAAAGAGATATTATAATCCTTCATCAGCACCAACGTGGTCAGGTCTTCCGCCGTATGGGCCATTTTTCTAATTTTTAACGATTGATAGACGATATCATAAAGGTCTTGAGGGACGGGGCCAAAAAGATTGGGGCGAGTGACCATAATTTCCTCCCCCACTCCAATGAGAATATCCGCGTTGATTTTGAGATAAGGATAGAGAAGATCAAAATGCTCCACAATCACGCGCCTGCCGTTTTTTAACGCACCGCGGACAAAGTCAACAATTTGGTACATTTGTGCAAACGCCATCTGAAAACGCAAATCAATATGGTACGACGTATTTTCATACTGATAGTCTTGTAAGTCACGCATCATCATCATTTTCCGAGGATCCAAGCCGTCATCGTCATTGGACAAGGTCATCCCTGGGAACATGCCCTTAACGATCAGCGATTTACCGCTACCCGCATCGCCTACTATGCCTATGAGCTTGTCATGATAGCTTAAATGACGGAGCGAAATTTGCTCCCCCAGGGCGAGGATACGCTCTCGCCCGCGGGGTGCAAAATACAGAGAATAGATTAACGAATCATTGAGAGTCCTGTTCTTAGCCATTTCCTACAGGTCAAATTCAAAACCAAGAAGAGGAGCATGCTGCTGAGCACCGTAGACATCCGTCTCACCCAAGTTACCGGAACAGATGGGACGGGTGATGGTGATCTTAATCGCCTTCGCCGGATCAAAACTGATGATCGAGAGCACATCCTCAGAGGGGATGTGATACAACTTCGAAAAATCTTTGGGGTTAAAAATCTCCGCTTTGCTTATTTTTTTATAGAGCTCTTCATCCTTAAAGATGATGTCAAAGGTGAGCTCGTAGGGACCGGAGTTTTTGCTCCGGATAACATCAGCGATATCAAACAATTTATATTTCATTTTTAGTCTACTCCTTAATGTTATGATGATGTTTACAGATCAAGCATGCTGATCGGGAAACATTCATACGGATCGTCCACTTCCATCAGATGATAGAGGTTAAACTCATAGACCTCGCCCACCTTAAAGTCAGACGGAGAAAAGGGAAAGGCCAAATTGCCCGCCGTTGATTTACGCCCTTTATAGCCATAATGCAGCATGGTAGATCGTGCAAATCCGCAAATCGTAGAGGCAAGTTCTTGAGTCTGCGCAACGGCCTCAATAATGATCCCGACCTCAAAGCTATGGCCGGGCTCCATGCCCTTAAAAATCCCCATCACTCCGTTGTGTCCGTAGAGTTTAAAGTCCAAAAAGAAATCCTTGAGATCCACAAAATTGGAGCGAACCTTCTGCTTGACCTCTTCAACGACATTGGACATCTCCGCAATCATGATGGGGTCTCGCGTAGCCGCAAAAGATACGGTGCGATAGCCGATTTTCTTGACACCCTCCAACTTGACGAAATATCCTTCCGTCGGGACAAAACGGCTTCCCTTCACCAGAACGGAGTTTTCGCTCGCCTGTTCAAAGGTCGTCTGTGTCAGATCCAGCGTTCCGCCGGGACCGGGCAAGCTCGTGGGGTTGCTTTTTTCATACAGCGTATGAGCCGCGACGGAGAGCGTCGTGCATTTTCTAATGGGGGAAAGCGGCATCAGTTCAAAGCTATCCTGACGCAAGATCCCGAACATACAGTCGCTCCCGCTTCCGGGCGTTGCGGCAATGGCGGCGCACTCCAATATTTTGCCGACATGAGTCGCCAAACCGGGATCCATTCCCTCCTTAATAGCAAGACAGGCAAAAACAGCAGGGTCATAGGCACGACCGGCAATAACAACCTGAGCCCCCTGATCCAAAGCCTTGATAAAGGGCTCCGGCCCCATCTGAGCGACAATGCGAACGGACTCATCCACATCCGCAGCGTCTACTTCCGGTACGGAGTGCAGCGGATGAACCTTGCCCTGAGCGAGCTTCGCCTTGACCGTCTCATGCTTGATCTCCGCGCTGATGACGGCCATTTTAAAATGAAGCCCCTGCTCCGCGGCAATCTCTTTGATAATATCCACATTCCAGTTTAAGTGCGAATCGGCACCACAACCTCCGGCGCTCCCAATAACCAGGGGAATATTGGCCTTCAATGCGGCAGGCAACATGATCGCAAGGTCGCGTTTGACGGCATTCCTATCGGTAAAGGAGATTCCCGCGCCCAAATAATAGGGCCCCGGATCGGTTGAACCCGCATCCACGGCGATGATGTGCGGCTTTCGCTTCATCCCCTCTTCGAAGGATTCCATCGGAAAACCGTAACCCAAAATAGCGGTCGGTGATAGTATTCTCATTTCATCCATGATCTATTACTCCTTCCCCTGTGTGCATGCTTCCGTGAGAGCCATGATTCGCTGCATTTCGTTGAATACAATCATATACCCCTCATCCACGCCCATTCCCGGTTTTGCAAGACATTGATCCGGACTGGTAGCCATGGCGATATGTGCGCAGATTTGTGCGGAACGATCCGTCTCGTTACAGGTACCGCCTAAATAGGCACCCATGCCGTTCTTCTTGCAATAGATAACGGCCTCGATCGAATTGTTGATTCCGCCCAAATCGGGCGTTTTGATTTGAGCCATGTGCCCCGCCCGATGATCTGTAAAATACTTTACGTCTTCTAATGTGTTGCACCACTCATCGGCGACGATCTCCACATGGATACCGCGAGAATCCAATAATTCGCGAATCTTTTTAAGGGCATCCTTCTGTGCCGTGCGTTCCCCCACATCCACAGGCCCCTCAATACGAAGTTTAAAGGGTGCGGCCAATTTTTCAAGCTCCCCCAAATAACAGGTGATTTTTTCAAAATCATCGTTAAAACAAAGACCGAGCGTTCCGTAAACATCGATATGGAGCACGGGGTTATAGGACTCCGTCGGACGAAGCGCAAGAATGCGATCCCGAAGCCACTGAACGTAGTCCGCCAGTTTTTGCCCGTCACACCCCAGCTTGTCCGGCACATTGTTGATCAGCGCATGGGGCAGCACATCGGAACCCTTGAGAATCATTTTATCCGTATTTAAGTAGCGGTCATCCCCGGACTGAGAAAAAATCGGAATCGCGCGACGCGAGACCTTAAGCCCATACTCATCCGCAATAACCTCAGCCATGATCTTTTTTTGCGACTTAGCAACGGCGTCGAGAAGCGCTTGGGTAACGCCGTAGCGAATAGCCGTATGCAAGTTTTTGCCGCTTTCGTCCTTCAAAGAGTCTATATGCTCCGCCATCTCTTTAAAGGTGGTGATCTCATGCCCAACCAAAAGCGGGGCGATTTCTTTTTGAATGATGGGGATGAAATCAGCGGCCAAAAACAACGGATCGCGCCCACCGGCTCCCGAATACTGAACGGCGGCGCAATCCCCGTAAGCCATTTGTCCGTCTTCCAAAATCAACATCACGGAAATGGACTCCCCCGCCTGTCGCACACTCGTAAAACCCGGGGTCACCGGATCCCCGCAATAGGCATTGCCATCGGGTTTAATCCCGCATTTAATGGCCTTCTGATCGTCGAAGAAAAAACCCGTCTTTCCTGCCGAACATACTACTTTGGTTATTTTCATGTCGTCACTCCTCTAAACATCCTGCAATACTCTAAAACCATCGGGCGCTTTTTACTCTCGTTTCTATTTGGGTCTTCCGACCAAATACCCTTTTCCTATCGCATAAATATCGTCGATAACCATCTGAAAGCTGACGGCGCGTTTTTCCTTCTTGCCCCGCTCCTCCATTTTCCCCAGATGAAAATTCTTGATTTCATCGGAAAAGGGAAGATGTCCGCAATCCAAGAAGCGCACGGCTCCATCGTCATCTCGCGCGGGAAGCGCTTTGCCCAAGTTGTATTTGCTGGGCGCAAAGGGAACGTCAATAACCCCGGCTTCAAAAGCACGAACGGCTCCCACTGCGATATCTCCCTTACCCAGCTCGATCACGCGGCTCAGGATGCACTCCATTTCTGCCTCCATAATAGCGCACTCATCTGCTACGGCCTTAAGATTCAGAAGAGATTGATCCTTGAGCATGGAGACCAGTTGCTTCGTCGCCTTAAGCCCTGCCGCATTGGCCTCCTTGGTTGGAATCCCCATGGCCTCATGAGGCGTCTTGACGATGACCTTAGTAGCCCCCGCAAGAGCCGCGGTCGCCGCTCCCCAGGAGATAACGCCGAAAGATTTAGATTCATCCTGAGGAAATCCGCCCATCCACTGGTGCAACACGGTGGTGACAACGACATCGCCCATGCCGTACCGCGCAAGGTAGAGCTCCGTCATCTTCTGAAGGCTTTTGATGGCGGCAACGTCCTGCAATATATTCCCGCACTGCCCGTAGCCAACGGTCAGATGTTTGACGCCCTGAGTGGCTGCCAATAAGCTCTCGAGAACCGCCACACAGTTGGAAATGCAGGGGGGCACAAGCGTTCCCGTCAAAGGGCCAAAGGGCTCGCGATTAATAACCACTCCCGCTTCTCCGTAAAGGGCAATGAGGCGGTCGCAATACTGCCAATCGTAGATCGTCTTCTCCAACGAATTATTCTTGGCGTAAGGGATATTGTAAGAAATACCGCCCCCTTCATAAGAGGTAAACCCTCCGGCTACGCTGATTTCCGTCAGCAAGCGGGCATCGGGCGTGCCGTGGCGCACCTGCACCGGGCTCTTGACGGATGAAGTGACTTTGCGGCAAATATCAACGCCGTAATTGACCGCCGGAAAGCCATTCAGCATGGAGCGGTTGAGCTTGCGGCTCTCCGCGATCCCCAGCTCCGCCTCTTCATAGCGATTATGGCGCGTATAGCTATCAATCGTTGAAGGCAGGAGATCGGCCTCCCCCTCTGTCTCTAAAAAGCGGAGCAACTCAATATGTTCATCGGGCAGTGCAACGCCCGCTCGCGGTTGGGTCAATGTCTCACCTGCAGCTTTTGCCCTATCCAACTTTTCAGCAAAACGCTTATTCGCCGGTATGGCAAGCTGATACGCGACGGCCTCATCAAAATCAACCCCCTTACCTGTGGGCCAGTGGGTCAAAACCTCTTTTCGAATACCGTGAAACAGCTCATCACTCAGCTTTTCATTCTTCAGATCCATTGCCATCTATCTACACCTTCTTTAAAAGTTTTTATGCTACCGAAACCGGTATCAGTTCTTCCTTCATGATATGAAGGGCGCATTCCGGCAATAACGAGCCCAGCAACCCCATCGCTGTTAAAATACCTTTTCGATCCAAAAGAAATCGGGCTGAAATAGGCTTTAACAGATTGAGATCCTGCGGAGAATAAAGCGCATTCCCCATCATTTTTGCCGGGTTAGAGCTGTTGATAATCACCCCGCCCGTACCGACAATGGACTTAACCCCCGTTAGATCCTTCCCCGTCTGCAGAGTCATCTCCCCGGAGGAGGTATAGGTCACCTCCGTGGAACCGCAATGGCGCG
>JAGPAO010000102.1 GCA_018063805.1 Synergistaceae bacterium
ATATTTGCAAACAGCTCACCTTTTACCAAAAAAGGCACAGGGACGTTGATTTTTTCTGTAGCTAATACAGCAGGAACCACAGCGACAGATGTAACCGCCGGCACGCTTGAAGTACAGAACAACGACTCCATCGGTTTGGGAGCGATCACCGTTGCAAGCGGTGCAACCTTTATCGCCAACGCAGATATGGATGGCCGAGATGTGAATAATTCCGGTCTCATCAGCGTTAGCGCAGGTAAGTGGTTTCAGGTTGAATCCACAACAGGCGCAGGCAATGCAACAATCAACAACAATGCCGCTTTAGTCTTCAATTCTTCTTCTGCGGTCAACAGCTGGAAGATCAGCGGAACGACAACGGCGGAGATTCTTCCCACCGGTAATCTAATTCTAGACAGCGATAATAGCGGTTTTAACGGAAATATCGTTCCTTTAACGGGTAAGACTATCTACGCTAATACACCCACAGCACTGGGTTCCGGCTCGGTCGACCTCACCGGTAAAGCCAATGTCACCATAACTTACGATACCACCGTCCCCGCAGGCACAGTGGCGACCAAGTTCAACGCAGGCAGTAGTACGACGAACGTCATCAATTTCAACACTCCCAATGCCCTTACGATAATAAGCGACAGCAGCGCCTTTAACGGAACGGTTAATATCAACGGCGGTGCCGTTACCCTTTTGGGCGCAAAAATAGGAGCGAGCACGAGCAGCAGGAATTTGGCGATCAACGTGGCCGCAGATAAAACGCTCAAACTCAGCAGCGGAGCTTCCGTTTACACCACCACCGCCACTCTGAACGCGAACAGCGTGCTTCGCTTTGATTTGACTGGCACAGCACCCAAGTTTGACGCTACGACGCTTGCGGCAGGGGCAACTTCCATTATCGACATTACCCTCAGTTCCGCCCCGGCCTCAGGATACCTTGATTTTACGGTCGGCAGCATTCCGACAAAACCACTCCTGACGATATCCAGCGGCTTTACCGCCGCATGGGACGGAAACAAAATTAAGATTACGGCAAACGCAACGGCCCCCAATGTAACGCCGACAACTACGAAATTTGATATCAGCACTCCTACAAACTTGACGTTTGTGCTGAGCGCAGATGCCTTTACTGCAGCCAAGAACGGAACGCTCTCCGTTTCTGTGGACGATGTAAAACTCGCATCGACAAGCTATCTTATCAATAACAACTACACAAACTTGACTATTTTCTCTACGTTCCTAAAAACACTGTCCAACGGCACACACAAGATCACGCTCGAAAACGGTACCACCAACGTGGGAACGGTAACTCTCACCGTCACCACGTCGTCAAACGTATCCCCTACAAGCATAACCTTTGATATCAGCAATCCCAAAAACTTAACGTTCACGCTGGGCGCAGATGCCTTAACGGCTGCCCAAAACAAGACGCTCTCCATCACTCTTAATGGTACTACGGTGACCGCTTCAAACTATAGCTTCACCAGCCCGACTCTGACGATATTAGCGGATTACATTAAGAATCTGGCGATTGGCATGCACACGATCCAGCTGAAAAATGGCGCCGCAAACGTGGGGACAATAACCCTCCACGTCACAAACAACGGTTACTTCGACACCGGCAGCAGCGGCTGTAACACCGGAGCGGTGTTACCAATGGCTCTGATGTTGCTGGCTCCCTTGGCTCTTCTGCACAAAAAGGACTAAAAACTTTTTCCGACCAAGACCCTAAAAGCGATCCACCGCAGGACTCCGAAAAACGGGAGTTCTGCGGTGGATCGTCTTTTGCAGCTGAGCCTGCTGCGCCGCCAACACCTCTATGCAGAGCGGGCATTCCCTTCAAAAACAGCGCTTTAAAATACGCAAATCACTCGCGATTATTCTCTTGAAAAACCCTTGAAAAACATTGCGTCTTGTGTATTTATGGGATATACTTTTTAAGTTATTCATGCGCACTCGCTTCTTATAACTGTCTACTTTAAGATGATGCTGTTTTTTTATTAAGGGGGGATTTTTTCGCATCCTTTTAATTAGAACCGAATTACTTGGGAACCAAAGGCATTTGTTCCAAAAATAGCAGAAGAGGTGATACCAATATGAGGATGAACAAGAAGAAAAGCAGTTTGGCATTGGCATTGGTAGCGTTATTGACCGTAGTTGGAATTGCATGGGCAGCGAATCTTGCATGGCCGGGAACGCTTCACGTTTTTGACTATTCCAACACGTATTCCACAGGAATATCAGGCACAACTACTGGAGGGGCTACGGATTATTTTAGCGTAACAGCAACTTTGATACCCACTGCCGATTATAACACCCCCGGCGAAGCATTGGCGGCAGCAACCAAAGGTCCCAACAATGACATGAGCGTTGCCACCGTTTGGGGAACCGCAGGAGATCTATTTTCCGCTAACAAGTTGTCGGTCTCATCTGGCACCGTTACCTAACCTGCGATCACCTTTGCATCAGCTCCCCTGAACTTTGAGAAACAGGGCGCAGGCAAATTAATTTTCAATGCGGTTAATGCAGGCGCAGGAGCTTTGACGACCACCGTCACCGACGGTATACTTGAAGTGCAGAACAATGGCTCCATCGGTACGGGAGCAATCACCGTCGCCGGCCCCAGTACGTTCATCGCCGCCGGAGCAATGACGGCACTGCCGCCCATCACCAACAGCGGCACCTTTACCGTCAGCACTACCGGAGCTCTGACAGGCACCACCATCACCAACAACATCGGCGCAACGATCAATGTTACCGCCGCTAACCTTACGGGGACAACCATCACCAACAATGGCACCATCAATGTCTCCGCAACCAGAACGCTAACCGCTACAACATCCACACCGGGCACAGGCTCCGCCGCCATCAACGGCACACTGCCCCTTATTGCCGGTACCACCAACAACTGGGCCTTTAGCGGCGCAGGGGACATTACAGCCGCGGACGATCTAACACTTGGCGGAAGTAGCAACGGCTTTACGGGAACCATCACCCCCCTTGCCGATGCGACAACCATCACCGCAAAGCAAGCAACCTCTCTGGGATCAGGCTTGTTTGATTTCACCTCTAGAGCAGGCGTTACCGTAACGTATGATGCCACAACACCTAACGGAACCGTAGCGACAAAGTTCAACACCGGTGCCGATAACACCAACATCATTAACTTCGACACACCCAACGCCCTTACAGTAACGGGCGACAGCAGCACTTTCAACGGAACGGTTAATGTAAACGACGGCGCTGTTTTCCTTTCCGGTGCAAAGATTGGAACCCTGATGGACAGAGAACTCGCGATGAACGTTGCCGCCAACACAACCCTGAACCTCACCAACGGAGCTGAAGTCTACTCTTTCACCTCCAATTTGGGCGCGGGCAGCATTCTCCGCTTTGACCTGACGGGTGGTGCCGCTCCGATATTTGATGCCGCCACTCTGGTAGCGCATGACACATCGGTTCTCGATATTCAGCTGGAGGCCGTACCCGCTACGGGGTACCTTAACTTTTTCGTGATGAATATGCACACGAAGCCGCTCCTCGCCATATCCGCCGGATTCATCGCTGAGTGGGATGGCTTCCGAATCAAGATCACCGAGGACTCCAACAATCCCGCTCCCTCACCCAATGTCTCCCCCGCTACGGCGAAGTTTGACGGCAATACCCCCGCTGATTTGAGCTTCTTGCTCCGCGGATCGGCTCTGACTGCCGCTAATAATGAGACGCTCACCCTCTCTATTGATGGTGTTAAATTGGGATCTTCAAGCTATGCTATCGATGCTCCTAACCTGACCCTCTCCGCGTCGTTCTTGAAGACGCTGGCTGACGGCAACCACACCATCACGCTCATGAACGGCACCAGCAATGTGGGGAAAATCACCCTCACGATCACCAACGGCGGCAGCGGCATAGTGGATGGCGGCGGAAGCAGCGGCTGTAACACCGGAGCCGTTCTCCCCATGGCCTTGATGCTTCTGGCTCCTCTGGCTCTGTTTCGCAAAAAGGACTAAGCAGAAATAAAAAGCTTTAAACGATAATCACTACTTCTATAAAAAGCTCCAAACACATAGGCCCCCATTCCGGGGGCCTATGTGTTATCCTTCTCCTGAGATTATCAAAAACCCCAACAAAAGGAGGATTTTCCATGCCTATTATTCAGGTTCAATTACTTGAGGGAAGAAGCATCGAGCAAAAACGAAGGTTTGCCGAGGAGGTAACTGCGGTTGCCTGTAGCTGCTTGAACACGCGCCCGGAGCAGGTTCGCATTATTTTGAACGAAATGCCGGCCTCCAACTTCGCCATAGCGGGCACCCTGATGGCGGATAAACAATAACCGACCAAGCGATTATGACCCGGTCCATGGCATCCGCCCGCTAACGGTGAATCCGCTTAATAATGTTCTCGAAATCGGCGATGTTGGCAGAGCCATTGGCCGGGGGCAGCCCGCACCATTTCCTCCACCGATTGATTGATCTTTGTCGTGATGTCCAAAATAGCGGCATCGCGATCGTTCCCCTTTGTCCATTCGATGGGGGGAGAAATCACGATTTCAAAGCGGCAGGGGGCAAGGCGAACCGCCCGGATGGGAATCAACGGGGTTCCCGTCAGCCACGCAAAAACAGCGGCTCCGGGGGAGGTGGATGTCTGTAGACCCAAAAAGGGGGCCGAGATACCCGCATTCCCCCCGTGCTGATCGGATAAAATCCCCACAAACTCTCCCTTCCTCAGCACGTTCACCGCGCGTGTCATCGGGGCATCTTTGGAGAGCGTCTTAACCCCCAACTTATTTCTCATTGCATCCACCAATGATTTTTCCTTTGGATCCTGCGAATGACGCACGATCGCCGTAATCGGCGCCAATCCCTTCTGTGCAATCCAAGAGCCTCCAAGCTCCCAATTGCCCACATGTCCGCTGATTATGATAGCTCCCTTACCGGAAGCCACGGCTTTTTCCAGCCACTCTTCCCCCCGGCAGCGAACAACCCACTCCAAAACTTGGCGCGGGTCTTTTTGAAGCATGATACATTCGGCCCCCATGCGGATAAGGTGCTCGTAACTTTGGCGAACCCATTGGCAACGCTGTTTTTCGTCCGAATCAGGAAAGGCAATTTTAAAATTTTGAAGGGCGACTTCGCGCCGGGGCCCTACACCATTCAGCACCGCAGTGAAGGTTTTAATGAGACATTCTGAGCTCATACCGGGGTGCATACAAGCTCCGATCATTTTTAACAGAGTTACTTTCCAGTTCATTTAATATCCATCCACTCTCTGCTTTGCTATCATTACCTTAACAATAAAGGGGAGAATCCCTCCCCTTTATCTCTTTTAAATTATTCAGGAAAGCGAATCAGGCGAAAATCCTTCTTACCCAATCGCAGCTGCACATACCCGCCCGGTAAAAGATTTTCAGCTGTTAATTCATCTGCTTGTTCGCGAACCCCATTCACGTAGACTGCGCCTTCTTTGACTTTTCGGCGCGCCTCCCCTTTTGAAGGGCAACTTCCGACAGCCACCAGAGCATCCACAAGGGGCAGGGGCAAAGGGGATTCCATAACGGTAAAAGGAATCTCAGCAGAGAGAGTGTCCAAAAGCTCCTTGGACGCTTCTTTTACAGGCATTTCTCCAAAGAGAACGGCGCTCGCTTTCTTAACTCTATCCGCGATTTCTTCCCCGTGAACCCGTACCGTAACATCCCAAGCAAGCTGTTTTTGCGCTTCCCGCTTCTCAGGATGTTGGTTATGCGCCTCCAGAATAGCGGCTATTTCTTCCAGGGATAAGAAGGTAAACATACGATAGAGTTTTTCTACGTCGGCATCCTCTGTGTTGATCCAAAACTGATAGAACTTATAGGGGCTGGTACGCTCGGGGGACAGATAGACGGCACCCTCCTCCGATTTTCCGAACTTTTGCCCGGATGCGGTTAGAAGAAGGGGGAATGTCATTCCATACCCCTGGCCTCCGCTTTTTTTACGGATGAGATCCATTCCCGCAATGATGTTAACCTGCTGGTCATTTCCACCCATCTGTAACGTGCAGTTATATTTTTTGTACATGTAGTTAAAATCAAATGCCTGCAATAAGATGTAAGAAAGCTCCGTATAGGTGATGGATTTATCCGGATCCTCAATGCGGCTGCGTACATACTCTCTATTGATTAAAAAGCTGACGGGAAAGTATTTTCCCGTATCTCGAAGAAATTCAATATGCCCCTGCTCCCCCAACCAATCGATGTTATTGAGCAAAAGAGCGGGATTTTCCTTAGAGTCAAAATCAAGAAAATGTGTGAGTTGCTTTTTTATCTTATTAACGTTATCCTGCACCTTTTCTTCCGTGAGCAGAGAGCGCTCCTTCGTCTTACCGGAGGGATCGCCGATCATCCCCGTCCCGCCCCCGGCCAGAGCGACAGGCTGATGCCCTAATTTTTGAAGCCAAGCAAGCCCCATAATGGGAACCATATTACCCACATGGAGGCTATCCGCACTTGGGTCAAAGCCAACATACCCCGTAATCATTTCCTGAGCCATTTTGTCACCTAATTCGTCAAAATGACTGCACCACTCTACAAACCCACGCTCCGTCAGAACTTTAACCGCATTTTCTAACATTCAAGAGACTCCCTTCTCACTGTTTTTTTTTATTCAAACCCATTCTTTATTGAAACCAGACGGCGCTTCCGGATTCCGGTTTTTCCCAAGAAATAAAAAGTTTTGCAAAACCGTTCAGGACATTCTTCATCGGATCGTTCGCATTCTCACTATCCAAGGGAACAGAAGCATCCTCATCGTCCTCGGAAAGAAGGGATTTTACCTGCGTCATATCGTTTAAAGATTCACCCAAACGAGGGAGATCAAAAAAAGCCCATCCGATGCTTTCTGTTTTTTGGGCTACCAGCTTAGCCACTTGACGATCTTGATCATTTTCCGGATCCATCAACCCGATCAGCACTTTGTCCGAACGAGCGGCAGCAACGAGAGAAAAAGGAAGATCCGTTACGCCCCCTTGGATAAAACCATCCATCGGAGTGGGAATCGCTCCCATGAAAACCGTTTTCCAAAACGCCTCTACCAAGCGGAACCCCAGCTCGCCGCGTCCGCTCATATCCAGCACCAGCCCCGGAAGAGAGAGCCAGAGAATGCGCGTTTTTCCGGCAATACTGGCAACTAAGGGACCGGACAGCAAATCCTTAACCTCTTGATTCTTCAGCCTCATCTTATCTCCCTGC
>JAGPAO010000103.1 GCA_018063805.1 Synergistaceae bacterium
TGGAAATTCAAACGATAGATGAGGGACCGGGGATCGCTGATATTTCTCGAGCTATAGAAGAAGGGTATACGACGGCCAGTGATCAGGCGAGAGAGATGGGTTTTGGAGCAGGAATGGGACTTCCCAATATTAAACGGAATGCGGACGAATTCGAACTTGAAAGTGAAGTGGGAAAGGGCACAAAACTAAGAACCGTGCTGCGATTTCCGAAAAAGTCGGAGTAATACGTGTTCCCCGCCCCGGTCTGTTCTCGTCATGATTTTATATGCGATAATGATATCTTCAGAGGATGAACTAAGGGGTGAGATGAATGTCAACTAACGGAATCAAAATCTTGAATACAGCCTGTCAAGGGTGCGTTAACTGCATTAAATGTTGCCCTACAGAGGCAATACGAGTTATTGACGGAACCGTCTCTATTTTAGACGATCTTTGTATTGATTGTGGTGAGTGTCTGCGATCTTGCAGTAAAAGAGCGCTCGCTATGGATGATGACAATTGGGAGTTGATACGCACCCTTGGTTCCGGCGTCGCGGTTACGGATCCTACCTTTTATTCACAATTCGGTTCTTACTGGGCTCCATCTGACGTAGAAGTCGCCATGCATCATTGGAATACGCAGCTTCTTGTGCGTGAGGTTGAGGATGCTTACGATGTTTGTGCTATGGCCGCAGCACGAGAGATCGAGAGAAGAGGAAGAGAGCAACTTCCTCTGATTTCTACTTACTGCCCGTCCGTGATGCGTCTCATACAGCTTCAGTTTCCGGAGTTGTTGGGCAGGGTTCTTCTGGTAGAAAACCCGCTGGAGGTAGCGGTGGCCATTTGGCGCAAAAAAACAGGAAAAACAGACCCTGTGACGCTGTTCTCTCCCTGTCCCGCTCGTTTAACGATGGTGAGAAATCCAATAGGTCGCCGTCAAAGTGAAATCCAGCATGTTGTCTCCCTTCGCAGTGTTGTCCGCACCCTTTTGGCTGCCGGGGCAAAAATCTCGGATCCAACAGCACCCGCATACACAAATATTCGTGGCGGTATGTGGGCCATGCGTGATGGTGAATCCAGTCATATAAGGGCCTTTTCGAAAAAAAAGATTGTTACAATTGCTGTTTCAGGTCTGCGTAATACGATGGACATTCTCAGAGAGCTTGAGTTTGATCGCCTTCGCGGCGTGGATTTTGTCGAGTGCCGCGTTTGCGATACGGGTTGCATTGGCGGTGTCGCCACTTCGGAATCTCGCTTCTTGGCTCGTCTTCATACCGAGACGATTCACCCTAATTGGGAAATATCAGAGGAAAAAAGACAGGACTTAAATGCACTTTACGAAACAAATATTTGGGGAATGAGCGAGCCGATTTTATCCAAACAGCGCATCCCTCTTTCTAATGATCTCTCAGAGGCAATGGCCAGACTGAAAAACATGAAGGATATATACGCCACATTGCCGCACATCGACTGTGGTGCCTGTGGTCGTCCCTCTTGTCAAGCGATGGCTGAAGACACGGTTCGCGGGCAGGGGGATGTGTCGGATTGTATTTTTAAATTAAGAGAGAGCATTACCTCTTTGGCTAATCGAATTATTTCTCTTTCATCGGCACAGCCGCATACTCTAAAGGGAAGGCGTGAAAAAAATGACTATTAATGAGCTCTGCACGTTGCTTGGAGGAAAGGTTTTTGTAGAAGGAAGAATGGATCGTGTTGTGACGCAGGCGACGGTAGGGGATCTGCTCAGCTTTATTATGGGAACGGCGGAAGAAGGGGCGGTTTGGGTAACCATTCAATCTCATCTTAATGTGGCTGCCGTGGCCGTTTTGAAAGAAATTCCAATGATTATTATTGCATCCGGCAGAGAGCCGGCTGCTGACTTGATGGCTCGTTGTGAAACGGAGGGTATTACGTTATTGACTGTGCAGGAGTCGATTTTTGACACATGCAGCCGTATGGCGGGTTTGGGAATCGTTGGATAAGCTTCTCAAACCTTTTTGGGTGGATCTTCATGTGCACACAACGTTATCCCCATGCGGAGAGCTGGAAATGGGTGCTCCTGAGATTGTTGCTGCTGCGCGAGAAGCGGGGCTTGATATCATCGCGATTACCGATCACAATAGCTTGGATAACTGGGAAGCAGTGGAAAAAGCATCAGGAGGAACCCCTCTGGTTTTACCCGGAATTGAGGTTCAAACGGCTGAGGATGTGCATTTGGTCTCTCTTTTTGAAGAACCTAAAACGGCACAGGTTTTTAAAGAATGGCTGTGGGAAAGAATGCCCCAAATCCCCAATGACCCCGATATATTCGGTTATCAAGTCATCATCGACTCTGAAAATCAAATTATCGGTATGGAGGACACCTTGCTGATACAGGGGGTTGGGTATGAAGTCGATACGATCATTGAAAAGATCCACGCTCTCAACGGTTTGGCCATTCTGGCACATGTGGATCGCCCCTCGTTTTCCTATCCGGCTAATCTCGGGCCGATTCCTTTTGATTACCCTGTAGATGCACTGGAACTTTCACGAAGAATGGATAACATAGGCGCAGACGTCTGGCGGGGCAACTACCCCGATAGGGTTTTTGTGCGTTCCTCCGATTCTCATGAACTGCATACTCTCAAGCGGACGAATGGCACGAAGATGATTTTGGCAGAGCCTTCCTTTGAAGAAATACGCAAGGCTTTTTTAGGCAAGGATGGTCGGCGGGTCGTTTGGCCGTGGGGGTAATAAAATAATGAAAAAACCGATGACTCGTTATGAATGCTCCGAATGCGGGAGCATAAGCCTGACAATGATGGGGCGTTGCCCCGCTTGTGCTGCTTGGGGGAGTATGGTGGAGGAAAAAATCACTGTAAGCTCGCCCTCGTCAGCCGTGCGTGCGGTTCCCATTTCCGTGGTTGATATCCCCTCTCAGAAACGGATTCCATCCGGGATACAGGAGTTGGATCGGGTGCTTGGAGGAGGATGGGTACCGGGGGGTGTGGTTCTCCTTGGCGGGGAGCCCGGTGTCGGTAAATCCACGCTCTTACTGCAAGTCTGTTGTGCTATGGCGCAGGAGGGGCATCGAGTACTTTACATATCAGGGGAGGAGTCCTCCGGCCAGCTTGCACTGCGTGCGCATCGGATAGGTGCGGTTCGTGAGGGCATCGACTTTATATGCCAACAGGATTTTTTATCGATCTTAGAGGATGCAAAAGAGTATGCCTTTATCGTCTTGGACAGCGTTCAGGCTTTTCGCCTTCCCGATGAAAGCGGTTGGATGGGTTCTCCAAACCAGGTGCGCAATGTCGCATCACGGGCAGCGGAAGTGTCAAAAAAATTTCAAATTCCGTTGGTGCTTGTGGGGCATATCACCAAACAGGGACAGATTGCCGGGCCGAAACTACTAGAACACATGGTGGATGTTGTCCTCCTTTTTTCCGGTGATCGAAACTCATTAAACCGCCTTCTTCGTGCGGAGAAAAACCGATACGGGAGCACGGAAGAGCTGGGTATTTTCGAAATGTCCGCAGAGGGATTGACTCCCGTCGCGGACCCCAGTCGGCTTTATTGGAACGGTCATGTTTCAGCCGTTCCCGGCATGGCCCTCACGGTTACTCTGGAGGGATCCCGCCCATTAATCGCAGAAATTCAGGCTCTTACTTGTGCGACGCCCTTTCCCTATCCGAAACGCACCTCTCGCGGGATTGAAGTGAATCGCCTCCAATTGCTGCTGGCCGTTCTTGAGAGACGGTGCGGAGTCTCCTCTCGCAATCAGGATGTCTATGTCAACGTAGCGGCGGGCCTGTCTATTGATGATCCTGCTGCAGATCTCGCCGTTTGCGCAGCCCTTGCTTCTTCCCTTAAAGACCATGCCCTGGCCGAGGATTGTTGTTTCATTGGTGAGGTTGGATTGGGAGGAGAGATCCGCCCTACCCCCAGAACGGGTCTTCGCCTCAGAGAGGCGGCTCGTTTAGGGTTTAAGTGTGCTATAGTAAGCAAGCGGGAAAAAGAATCGGACGATTCCATTAGAATCATAGGTGTGGAATCCATACGAGAGGTTTTTGAGAGGATATTTAAATGAGAAAATGTCTTTTGCTTTTTTTTATTGTATTAGTTGGTAGCGTTCTTGTGCCACGCACTGCCCTTGCGGCAACGAAAGCAACGCACGTTTATTTTGCCTCTGTTAACGGCGTGATTGGGGTCGCGATGGAGGAGCATGTGCGGCAGATTTTTGCCAAAGTAGGGGAGGATAAAAATGCCCTGCTTATTGTGACGTTAAACACACCCGGCGGATTGGTCGATTCTATGTCTGAAATAGTATCGGCGATTACGAGAGCTCCTTTTCCCGTTGTCGTTTGGGTTGCTCCTTCCGGAGCTCGATCTGCTTCCGCCGGGGCTTTTTTGGTAGAGGCTGCGCATGTTGCCGTGATGGCCCCTGGCACGCATATTGGTGCCGCACACCCTGTAACCGCAGGGGGTAAGGATGTCGATGATAAGGAAATGAATCGCAAGATCGTCAATGATCTTACGGCGCGCATGCGCGCTTTAGCTCAAGAGCGGAGCCGCGATGAAAAAGTACTGGCATCTATGGTGACGAGCAGCGTCTCTTTGACCGCTCGGGAGGCACTCCAAAAAGGAGTTATTGATTTTTTGGCTGTTGATGAGGATGAACTGTTTCGTAAATTAGAAGGGCGAAAGGTCGTTCTGAGAGGAGAAACACGTACCCTCTCCCTGAAGAATACGGAAATTCAGCGCATTGATATCTCGCTTCGTTTGCGCATCCTTGAATTCTTATCGCGTCCTGATATCGCCTACCTGGCTTTTATCGCCGGCGTAATGGCGATCATTTTGGAGGCAAGGGCACCGGGTGGTTTTGTGCTGGGGACGATAGGTGCCGTCTTATTAATGGTTGCGGCCTACGGTATGCGCGTTCTCCCTGTAAACTGGGCGGGAGTTCTTCTGCTTCTTGCAGGGATTGGCATTATGGTGGCTGATTTTTTAGTGGGAGGACTCGGAATCCTCATCGTGATTGGATTGGCAACGATGCTGTTTGGGGGATTGATTCTCTTTCAAGCTCCCGGCGGAGAGTTATTGCATCAGTCTGTCGGCTTGATCAGCGGCACTACGATCGCCATGGCTATTGTTTTTTTTGTTATTATGCGCGCAATATACAAAACACTCCGTATGCCATCCGCTTCCGGATCAGAGGGAATGCTCGGCATTAAAGGCCGTGTTATTAAAAATGCAGATTTAGTCATGGTGCAGGTTCATGGAGAATATTGGAATGCCGTCAACGTAACGGGGGAACCACTGCAGATTGGTCAAGAGGTGACCGTCGTTGCCGTAGACGGTTTGATGCTAACGGTTAAAATAAGGACGGATAAAGAGCATTTCGCTCATAATAAAGCGGAAGAAAGTCAAAAGGAGGAATAACGTTGTTGTATAACATTATTAGCGGTATTTTCAGCATGGGCAGTTTCTTTGGAGGACTGATGATCCTCCTGTTTATTCTGAGTGCTGCCGTTAAAATTGTCCCGGAGTATCAGCGGTTGGTTGTTTTTCGTCTCGGTCGTCTTGCCGGACATAAAGGGCCGGGGATTGTGTTTGTCATTCCGGGAATTGACCGAACGGCTAAGGTCGATTTGCGCGTTGTCACGCTGGATGTGCCGGTGCAAGAGGTTATCACAAAGGATAATGTTCCCATTAAAGTAAACGCTGTTGTCTACTTTCGCGTGTTAGAACCCTCAAGATCCATGGTGGAGGTAGAGGACTATATCATGGCGACCAGTCAGCTTTCTCAGACAACGCTTCGTTCTGTGATCGGACGCGCTGAGCTGGATGAGGTTTTATCCGCCAGAGATAAAATCAACATGGAACTGCAGCAGATCATTGATGATCGTACGGATCCTTGGGGGATCAAGGTGAGCGCGGTTGAGCTGAAGGAATTAGAGCTACCCGAGGGAATGAAACGGGCCATGGCCAAGCAGGCAGAGGCTGAACGAGAACGCCGCGCAAAAATTATTGCCGCAGCGGGGGAGTTGGAAGCCGCAGAAAAACTAACACAAGCAGCGGAAGTCATGGAGAGAACCCCGATCACGTTGCAACTTCGCTATCTCCAAACCATGAAGGAAATAGCAGGGGATAAAAATTCCACAACTTTTTTCCCCCTTCCCATGGATATTATCACACCGTTTTTGCGGCAGTTAAACAGAACGGAAGAAAAAAAATAGTACTTTCGTATTAGAAAGGGGAAAAGCCCCAACGCCCTCTTATACTGGATCGTTGCGGTTTTTTTGAGGAGGAATTTTCTTTGAAAACGGATATGGAACACATTTGGCACATACTGGATGAATCTTTTGATCCGCTTGTCCTACGAGCACGGGGCACGATTAAAAGGATGCTTGAAAGCGGATTGTGCCGCTATATATTGGAAATGGACGAAGACATCCCTCTTGGAACGATTCTTTGGTGTCGATTTCCTGAGTTTATTTTTTTTGAGTACCTCGCTGTTACCCCCCACGCAAGGGGGAGGGGGTTGGGTGCAAAACTAATGAAAACGGTTCTGGATCAAGAGAAATGTCTGGCCGTTTTGGAAGTGGAGGAACCGCATACGGAGCAGGATCGTAAACGGATTGTTTTTTATGAACGTTTGGGGTTTCACCTCAATGAAGAGGGGTACGAAGTTCCCCCTTTTTCTCCCGATCAGCCGCCTGTGTACTTAAGAGTGATGACGCATCCGTGTAAAGTGGACGTAGATTCATTTGAAAAAATGAAGAACGTGATCTTTGATAATGTATATCACCTGTCTTTGTAGTGCTAATTAAAAAGCACCTCGCACCGACAAAAAACGTCGGTACGAGGTGCTTTCGGTCTCTTCCTTAATCCTTAAGTGGCAGAGGCTTACTTCTTCTTTTTCTCTTGGATATACTTGTCAATGGCAACAGCGGCATCCTTACCGGCGCCCATTGCCAAGATAACCGTGGCAGCTCCGGTAACGATATCTCCGCCTGCAAAGACGCCAGGAACGGTCGTTTCCCCTGTCTTGGGATCGGCTTCGATGTATCCCCACTTATTAAGCTTCAGCTCGGGGAAGGTGGAGAGCAGCACCTTATTGGAGCCCTGTCCGATCGCTTCAATAGCCGTATCGGCGTTGAGCATAAACTCACTG
>JAGPAO010000021.1 GCA_018063805.1 Synergistaceae bacterium
CTTCAAACAAGAGATTCACCAGATCATGCGCTGTATTTACTCTCATTACACCGCTTACGAATATATCCCGTGGGCTATCTTTTTCACGCATTGCAACCCCTCCTTTTTGTTGGCATGTGCATTCTATCATTTTATCATTCAATATGTCAATATTCTATTTATGCTATGCGTTTTGCATGATATAATCTGCTTTGGAGGTGATACGACATGGAAAAAGAAAAGCCTTACAGCTTGACATTGCGCTTGGAGCAGAAAGACGGGCGACTCTTTTCCGCTCTGGTGTCTCTGAACGGAACGACAGCTGCAGACGTGTTAAGAACAAGAGTCAAACAGTATATCGATGAATACAAACATCTCTTGAATCTGGAAGAGATAGAGTAGTGTTATCGGGTTTCCCCGGGCCAAAGTGTTGGTACTTGCATGATCGTGTAATTAAATTGCTCAAACGTGAGTTCTCATTGCCGGCCGGTTAATTCCGCAGTTTGTCCGCTGGACATCCGCAGGACACCTGCAGGACATTATTGCCCGGGGAGTGGATGAAAATACAAGCGCTGCATTTTGACGAACCCTTGAACGTGGTGTATAATTTACCCACAAAAAGGAAATACCGCCATGTAAAACACAGAAACGCCCACGGATGCGACCCGTGGGCGTTTCACTTTGGCTAGTTGTCGCTGTCATTTCCGTCTAGCCATTTGCTGATGCAATTTGCGACCACACCAGCCACGACGGAAATCAAAAAGGAGATACCCAACATGTAAAACACCCCCTCCCTGTTATCAGGTATGGGAGCGACAACGTAAAGATTATACATCACCTGATTGAGCTTGATTCTGTGCTTGTGTTAAACGCAATCCCCCTTTGACGCGCAAAAGAATACCGTAAGAATTTCTGACGGAACCTCTTTCAAATGGCCATTCCTTGTATGAACACCGATAAAACTGCCTTTTCCGCTTAAACACTGCATTTTTGCAATCCATACTCAAAATAAAATTCACCAGAATGCGTTTTAAGGCATGTACTTTGCTCGTAGCCATATGAATATCCATGTTCACAAAAGAATATCCATAAAACCCACAGCTATGCGCCGTTTTTTTGGGTTTTATGGATATCTTGCCCCTCTGTTTTGTGAGGAGTGGTTACTTTTGTTTTTTTGTGAGTGAATGCGTCTTCGCGTTACGGTAACGCATTCATTATTTTTTTTAGCGTTACTGTAACGCCCGTGATTTTGGGCTGACCAAAGAATTTCTGAGGACAGCTACCAGGTACAAGTATTCTTTGTATCAGCTTTTGAGTTGTAGCTTCTCTCCTTACGCTCTTTGAAGTGCGTACTATGTACGTACATGTTTCAATTGCGTTTCGTACGCGTTTGATACGCATATCATTTCCGTATTATTTCGGGGTTTGGAGTATGGCCCGGGCCAACACTTTAGGAAACTCTCTTTTTTTCCTGCATACCGTTTCTATCGTTGTACAGTGCTTAGTTGCGATTCTCCTAAGCTGTGATTGATCAACGCGTGAATAACTGTCCTGAACCCATCGAACATGATCAACGATGATATTCCACGTGGTTGAATAGTTTTCTGCCCAGTCCCGTATTACGGCGTTTACGTGTTCCCACCCACCGACAGCATCAATAATACCCGTGAATGATTCCTCACTCATGAGGATGCGTTCAGCTTCAGAAGAGAACTTACCCCCGCTGATTCTGACGCCCAGATCACTGCTTGAAGAACATGTGGTTATCATTTCCGCTATATCCTCAGCCGGTGGGGGTGGAACTTTCCCCATGAGGACATCAAGCCCCCTCGGGTATTCCATAGTCATGATTATTACCGCTGTTAATTGCTCAAGGAGTTTGTAACCTGACATGGTAAATATCCCCTTTCTCGTTCTTACTGTTGCTTTGATCGTGGTGCTCTATTGCGCGCTGTCGATTTCTTTGCCGGCTCTGTTTCGCCAAAGTCCATAGGGGGAATCATTTTTTCCATCTCCTCAAGGCGCCTTTTATTTTCTTCCTCAAAAGGATCTTCAAAGGGTTCAATCTCAAAGGCAAAAGTATCCGGTGGGAAGTCAAGCGGCTCGGTCATTGCGCTGAAATCAAATAATGGCTCTTCTGAGAGGAAATTAATCATATCTTGAGGGATGTCAAAACACGTGAAATTCCCTTCATTCTCAGTTTTGTTATTGTTCTTTCTGTTGCTCATGCTGTATACCTCCTTTCACAGCCTTTTTTATTGTCAAGGTTCGCCCTTTTGCTGTAGCTTTATAAAGTTTTGTATAATCTTGATCATTGCGTCCGGGTTCATAAGAACCTCTTCCAATTTCTGAGGCGTGATGTATGCCCCGTATTTACGGATTGAGGGGAGAACTTCGTGAGTAACCCAGCGTCTGAAGTTCTTAATACGTTCTATGCGCTTAACTGTTTCATTGCTTTGTTTGGCACTCTTTTGAGGCTCCATATTGAACAGTAGGGCATACAACCCGGACTCGTTGATGATCGTCATTGCCTGTTTTCCGCCTGTAGTGTCGATATGTGACACACCCTTTTCATCATCGTCAAGTCTGGACATTGAACGCCTGTAGTTGGTATCCCCAAATGTCTCACAAACATCCTTAGCCACCCACCAAGGTTCACCGTCCTTTTCGATAACCCGCACTTTATTCTCTTGAAACTCAAACAGGTGCAGCATGTTCTCCATGGCTTTTGTGTCCCCTTTCCGGCTTATGTGAGGGGGGTAGAGGGTACCCAGTGGATACCCCCGGCCCCCTAGTGGGTACCCTCTTATAAGTCCTCTAACACGTTTTTCATTTTTCCATTTTGGTCAAAAACATCGTCACTGGCTATATTTCCCTCACCATGAGCAACATACTGCCACACATTTGGTGTCGTAAAATGAAAAATAGAGTGGTCGCATTTTTCCCCGTTGCGCGTCTGCTCTTTGTTAAGGTATGCATTTATAATTGCTTCAAGATAGTTTCTTCCCCCTAAATGCTCTGCAATCTTCTCCAAGAGATTCTCAAGCTCTTCTCGCTTAGAATCAATCTCAATGACGGGGTGCGGTTTGCCGAATTTGCCGTGGTACTTGCGCTCGTACATCTCCACCAACGTTTCATCCTCCCGGGCTTTTGGTGCTTTTTGGGGGAGGGGTATAGCGTCATCTGAAGACTCTTTTTTGGGGGCGCTAAATGCGCTATTCGAATCAGGAATCAGACAATCAGGAATCAGAGAATCAGGAATCAGAGAATCAGGGGCAAGTGCTTTACTCCTTGGTTGCAAGTGCTTACTACCTTGGTCACAAGTACTTGCCTCCTTGGTCGCAAGTTGGTCACGTGGTGGGATTTCGCTCTCTTTTTCGTTGTGGTGTGGTTTTTGGTGCTTGAGGAAGTTAATGATTTCAATATATTTTCCCCCTTGAACCTCGTAACGCACTATAAACCCTTTGTATTCAAGCTCGTCCAAAAGGGGTTTCGTGTCAAAATTGTCATAAGGAAATACTCCCGCCTTGATTTTCTTCGGGCGATCCTCTAAGCGTCCCTCTCTGTCGGCCATCATCCACAAGCCCGGGAATAGCAATCTAGCCGCCAAAGAGCACTCTGCAAGGAGCTCATTTGCGTATAGCCCCGGTTTTATGTTCCGGGCACGCATCACGCTACACCCCTATCCATAAGCTCATCAATCCAAGCAAGACAGGCCCTGAGGGGATACAGACAACGCCCATTGACTTTGACATGTTGCGGTGCCGGGGTGCGGTCTTTGCGGGTGCCCTCGCTTCGACTTTTACGGAGGTATGACAGGCTAACGCCCAGCACTTTTGAGGCTTGTGTCTCATCAAGCAGGAGAGGCAAGCCCGTGGTGTCAATTGGGTGTGGATTGTCCTTGATGCGCTGGCTTATTTTGCGGGCGCTCATGCTGCCTCACCCCCTAAGGGTATAGAGCAACAGTGGCCCGGGTTTATGCGGGCTTGAGAGAGTTCACTAAAGTTGACGTTGGTTAATGATAATACTGTAAGGGTGGTGCGGTAGTTGTGCCCGGGTGGGTCTGGTTGATCGGGGTCTCCTGTGTCCTGTCCAGTTGTAGCAAGGCATGAGCGCTTAGCCGCTGTATGACGGGAGCGTTGCCGGGTGCGTGGGAGTGATGTACTCCGCACAAAAGTAACGGGGCGTTGTGTGGCTTTTCCCCTCGAAAGAGATTCCCGTTTTTGGTTGAGGCTGGATATTATTTTGTTAATTTCGGCGATCATATCTCTCAAGTCCAACACAAAGCGTATCGAGTCATTATCATTAACGAGCGCACGCAACAATATCCTGTTTGCCTCGTGGAGTGCGTTATTATCCCGCAAAAAACGAGATCCCCGCTGTGCCGATCGGTGTACGGCTTCGAGTGTTCCGTTTAGTCTTTTTTTGTGAAAATCTATCGCTTTTGCTCTAACAAAATCGTTGTAGTGCTGGTTGAGTTCTGCTATTTCGGTTGCGGAAAGTTCTCTCTCGTTAAAATCGCCAAGTGCAGGGGATTGCCCCTCGTGGAATGCCCCTGTATTAATATCAAGTTTTCGAGCAATATCATCCTCTGAAAATTGATAAGATGTACCGTTGGGGGCATTGTAAGATACAAGCCCGCGCCGTGATAAGTGTGCGTGATACTTGCGTAATGCTTCACTATTAATGCAACTTGGTTGCGTTTTCGGCTCTTGTGCATTATCATTAACCATACCCGATACAATCATTACGTTAATCTCCTTTTCCATGCCCGCCCTTGTGGCGGGTTTTATGTTTTTGTCACTGTTGTCGCTTGTTCCCTCTGTTTTTTTCATTTTTTCCCTCCTTTTTATCTTTTGATAACTTAAAAATGATAGCATTATAATTATTGATCAGTCAATATTGACGTTTTTTTAATCAGCTTTATCAAGGGTATTTTGGTGCCTGAATTCCTTCAAGATGCTGTGAGTTCGACTCATCTCATGGATTCTTTTATGCACTTTATCTTTGAGGAATGGCAATTAATACAGCTATTGCAATGGTTTCTCCTCTGTGTGGGTGTAATGGTGGTGTAAGAGGGTAAAAAAGACGTGGAGTGGAACACTTCAAACCTTTTCACAGATAAAAAACGCGGTTTTCACCTCTTGTTTTTTGGCTCAATCCTCATATGTTTTGTTGTGTGTAGGACTGAAAAAAGAGGGGACTTTTCATAAATGGGTGTAAGGAGGGTGTAACGCATAAAAAAAAGGGCTTAGGAGAAATCCCCTAAACCCTTGATATTAGCTGGTGGAGCTGAGGGGATTCGAACCCCTGACATCTTCCATGCCATGGAAGCGCGCTCCCACTGCGCCACAGCCCCACGAATGAGCAACAGGAGTAATTATAGTGGGGGAATCTTTGCATGTCAACCATATCGCAAGGAAAAAATAAATCGCCATGATATAAATCGGCCGGCAGAAAAAATAAACAGATGAAAATCGTGACAGCACTTGAAAAGTACGCATAAAGCTGTACAATAAACCCTTACGGAGATGTGGCTGTAGCTCAGCTGGATAGAGCGTTGGCCTCCGAAGCCAAAGGTCCCGGGTTCGAATCCCGGCAGTCACGCCAGAGATATCAACGGTTTAGAGGGTTTTCCTCTGGGCCGTTTTTATTTTTTGTACGGTATTGATCATAACAAAGACTAACTTGTGCCTTTGAGGTTGTCATAAAGGACAGAAAATTGATATGATGATTCTGTCCTGTGTGGAGTGGTTTCTGGGCGTTATTCGGTATTCTTTTTCTCATGTAAGAGGTGACCCCGTTGGAGCGAACGATTCTGCACTGCGATTTAAACGGCTTTTATGCTGCGGTTGAATGTATCTTTAACCCCGAACTTAGAAATATACCCATGGCAGTCGCCGGAAATGCTGAAAATCGACACGGCATTATTTTAGCGAAGAACGAACTCGCGAAAAAGTATAAAATCCAAACGGCAGAAACCATTTGGGAAGCGAAAAAGAAATGCCCCGGTCTCGTGCTTGTTCCGCCCAGGCATGGGGAATATACTCGGTATTCAAAATTAGTGAATGATATTTACTGTGAATTCTCCGACCGTGTGGAACCTTTCGGCATTGACGAAAGCTGGCTTGATGTTTCAGGAGTCACGCATCTTTTTGGTTCCGGAGCGGAAATTGCGGATAAAATAAGAGAAACGGTAAAAAAACGCTTGGGATTAACGATTTCCGTAGGCGTCTCTTTTAACAAAGTTTTTGCAAAACTGGGCAGTGATTATAAAAAACCTGATGCGACAACCATCATCAGCCGTGATAACTATAGAGACATTGTCTGGTCTTTGCCCGCTTCAGACTTGCTCTATGTGGGAAAGGCAACGAACGACATTCTGTTTAAAATGGGCATCCGAACAATAGGGGATTTAGCAAGTGCCAATAAAAAGTTTCTGATCAGTCGTTTAGGTAAAATGGGAGAAATGATTCACGATTATGCCAATGGGATGGATGACAGCCCTGTAAAAGAGGCGAACGCTGAACGCGACATAAAGTCTGTGGGCAACGGGATGACATTTAGCCGTGATTTAGTGGGATATGAGGAAATAAAAAAAGGTGTTTTGACTTTAGCGGATGAAGTGGGAAGCCGCATGAGAAAACATGCGCTTAAATGCCGCGCCGTCTGTGTGCAAATAAAAGATCCCTGTTTCAAGAGTATTTCCAGACAGAAAACCTTAACAACGGCCACTTTTTCCACGAAAGAAATCGCAGATACGGCGATGGAGCTGATCGTTACGTGCTGGAGCGAAAAAGCACCCATGCGAACCCTCACCATTAGCGGAAGAAACCTGATTCCCGCAACGGATGCCGCCGAACAGCTTTTTCTTTTTGATGACGACGGCAAAAAACACAGGGATAAACAAGAGAAGCTTGATTTTGCAATAGACAGTATAAGAGGTCAATTCGGACACAAAAGCATCGGGTTGGGCTGTGTTTTGATGGATGATGCAGAAGACAAAGATTGACGGTGCGGTTCTCTTGTACAAAAAAAATCGGCTCAGAGAGAAACTCTCTGAGCCGTTGATAACACTGGAGCGGACGACGGGATTCGGACCCGCGACCCTTAGCTTGGGAAGCTAATGCTCTACCAGCTGAGCTACGTCCGCTTTTTTCCTGCAACATGAGGTATTATATCAATCCTCAGCAAAATATCAAGTTTTTCATGCATGATTTATAATAGGATTGCTTGCACGGTAATATGAGAGGTTGGGATAGCGGATGGGAATAAATGAAATTATTGATGCGCATTTTGAAGAATTGGTTAAAGATGTCCAGGGCGTCGTTCAAATGAAAAGCGTTTTGGAGGAGTCTCAGATGACAGCGGAGCATCCCTTTGGTTCTGCTCTATCTCATGCACTGGATGATTTTTTGCGTCGTGCTGCCTCTATGGGTTTTAAAACGCGTAACATTGAGAACTATGCGGGGATTGTCGAGATGGGGGATTTGGGGCCGCTTATCGGTATTTTAGCCCATTTGGATGTGGTGCCGGAGGGGCGCGCGAACAGCTGGAAACATCCGCCCTATGAGGCTGTTATTGAGGACGGCAAGATATACGGACGGGGCACGATAGATGACAAGGGGCCTGCCGTATCCGCTCTATATGCGATGAGAGCGCTGAAGGAATCCGGGGAACCTCTTAAGGCAAGGTTCCGCTTGATCCTTGGTTTGGATGAAGAGTCAGGTTCGCGTTGTGTTTTGCGTTACCTGAAAACGGAGGAAATTCCGGCGTTTAGTTTTTCACCGGATGCGATGTTCCCCGTTATCAATGCAGAAAAAGGAATTGTGCGTTTTACTTGGAAGCGGACTATTCATGCATGTGTAACACCTGATGTGAAGAAACCTTATTTAGCATATCTGCAGGGTGGAGATCGCTTGAATGTCGTTCCCGATGAGGCCGTTGCACGCTTTAGAAATAGCAGCGTTGAAGAACTGACAGAAATTTTTAAAAATACGACCGATAGCTTTCGCTCAAATGGCAGTGATATTGATGTTGTATTTAAAGGGATTCCTGCTCATGCCATGGAGCCATGGAAGGGTAAAAATGCCGTTCAACTGATGATCCAAGCGCTTGCGCAGGCTGATTTTTCGCCGAAAGAGACAAAGGATGCAATGGCAGATCTTTATAAAGTCCTTCAGCTTGATATGGACGGAAAATCGATGGGGGTTTTGGGGGAGGATGCCATTTCCGGGCCACTGACCTGCAATGTTGCTTTTATCTCCTTTGACGGGGAGGAGTTGCTGCTTAAATTTGATATCCGTTATTCCGTTACCATGGATTCCGCTCTGTTGCTTCAACAACTGGAGATTGCAGCCGAAAGAGCAGGATCGGAGTTTCACCTTCTCCAGCATAAACCGCCTCTTTATCTTGATTCCGAAAGCACTGTGATTCAGAAGCTCTTGACGGCCTATAAGGCTGTAACCGGAGAAGAGGGACATGCGTTTGGCATTGGCGGGGGGACATATTGCCGATTTTTTCCCAATGCCGTATCCTATGGGCCGCTCTTTCCGGGGGAGGAGGAAACAGCGCATCAGCCTAATGAATTCATTGCGATTGAATCGCTCAAGCGGATGACGCATATCTACGCAGAAGCGTTAAGGCAATTTAATATTCAAGAATGATTCTTGCTATTTTAAAGAGCTGGAGCGTAGGAAAGACGCAAGACAAAACGCCGATTCAGAGGGGTGTATTCTGCCCCTCTTTGGTGTTTTTGTGCTCAAGTTGGAGCAACCACTCTTTGCGCCAGATGCCGCCTCCGAAGCCTGTCATGCTTCCGTTTTTTCCAATGACTCGGTGACAGGGGATAATAATGACAACGGGATTTCGGTTGTTCGCCCCTCCAACGGCTCGTACCGCTTTGGCATTATTGATTTCAGCTGCTATCTGTTGATAGCTCCGCACCTCGCCGTAAGGGATTTTTCGTAAAGCATTCCACACGGAGAGTTGAAACGGGGTCCCCGTTAAATCAAGAGGTACTGTAAAAATATGCCGTTTACCGCAGAAGTATTCCGAAAGCTCCGCAATACACTGGTCAATCAACCACTTCGAATGATTGACCAAGGAGACATTTGTACTTTCTTGAGAGAAGGATAGGTTGGTAATTCCTTTATCGGATGCCTTAATACTAAAAAAACCAATAGGAGATTCCCAATGAACTATTCCCAAACGTGTATCCATCCTTTCTCCGCAACAATGATATCCCAGCTAAAGATTATTCAGAGCATCCTCAAGAATTCTGCGTATAAAAGTCTGTGAATAAACGGGATCTGTTTTGATTTTTTCCGTGATTTCATCGGTCAAGGTTGACACATCAAATTGTGCCATCTGCAAAATCGATGTCCCGATCGTAAAAATAGCCTCTTGATTTTTTTTAAATAACTGTTTTTCAAGCCGTTGCTTCTTTTTTTCAAGTTCAGAGAGCAGTTCCTCCGGGCTTCTTCTGGATCTTCGAGGTGCTTGTGCTGTGATAGGGGGGATTTTTTTTGTCATGTTCACTCTCCTGCGCTTTTTTTATTATAAAAACGAGTTAATGCTACATGCTTAACCTTATTGTAATGTATTATTTTATATGTTGCAATAGATAGCCGAATAGAAATATTTTTTGAGTTATAATGTGCGAGAAATATGTCCTTTTTCTTTAGAGGTGGTGGAATGTCCGTTTCAGCAGAAGATGTGTTTTTTATGAACGCAGCCTTGGAACAAGCAAGGGCTGCGCTTGATATTGGTGAAATCCCTGTAGGGGCTGTTGCTGTATGCGATAACCGCATTCTTTCCGCAGCTTATAACAGGCGTCTCGTGGATCAATCTCCCTTTGCCCATGCGGAAATGCTGGCGATGCAAGGTGCCGCCGGTTTATTGCAAAATTGGAGGTTTGATGATTGTACCTTGTACGTTACGTTAGAACCTTGTCCTATGTGTGCCGGTGCCATTGTGCAGACGAGAATTGCTCGTGTTGTATATGGTGCGTCGGATCCAAAGGCCGGAGCCGGTGGGACGCTCTATAATATTTTGAACGATCCGAGATCACCCCACCGTTGTCAAGTCGAATCCGGAGTGCTGGCATCGGAGAGTCTGGCGTTATTGAGAGAATATTTCCAAAATAAAAGAAAGCGTCAATGGAAAACTGGACAATCAGAGTAATTTATTCTATAATCCCGTAGTCATATGGTTTCCTGATACGTTGATTGCGTGGAGGGATGGCCGAGTGGTCGAAGGCGGGCGACTCGAAATCGTCTAGGCGGTGCTGAGCCGTCTCGTGGGTTCAAATCCCACTTCCTCCGCCAGTATTTTTATCATCAAAGTGTATCAAGAAATATCTTCCTATACGTGTTGCGGAGAGGTGGCCGAGTGGTCGAAGGCGCTCGCCTGGAAAGTGAGTAGACGGGTTAACCCTCGTCTCGAGGGTTCAAATCCCTCCTTCTCCGCCATATTTTAACATTTAAGCGGCTAAAACCCAACAGTTACAAGGGTTTAGCCGCTTTTTTAGAATATCTTTTCCTGGATTTGTTATTTCCATGTTCAATGTTATGAGACGATAAAGTCCTCCGATTTGAAATCGCTGTAGTATCGTCCGGTTTCTGCTGTGAATTTTAAAACGCAATAATCCGGATCCTCAACGCCTTTGGAGTAATACATCGTGTCTCCATCCTGCCAGATCATTTCTTTTACTTTGGGATCCTCAATAATTTCCATACTGCCCTTGAGCATGACTCCCTTAAAGAAGCGCTTATCGCAAAAATACACGTTTGATTTTGGGTTTTCCCTGTACTGTGCTACGTGAGAGGAGGACGTGTTGGTTGTAAAGTAGAGATGCTTGATTCCCTCTTTCTTTCGAGGCGCTAACACCGCTTTTGTGTTCGGGAATCCATCTGCGTCGATGGAACTAATAAAAACAACTCCCTGTCTGTCCAATATTTTCCCTATTGTTTGTTCCGGGTTCATCATCATTGGATCTCACTCCTTATTAACGCTCTGATTTTGATGACTATATCATGTTTTTGTGTTGTGGATGTAGAGTGGAATCTCTGTTCCTGGAAGTCTCTTCTTTAGGTGAACGCAGGTAAGGGGGCTATTGGTGCGCGCTATTTTGCTGTATACTAAGCTCGCTATCCTCTTAGAGAAAATGAGCAATCTGTGAAGAGGCGATATTGTAACCTATATTAGGAACTAATTAATGAGGAGGTTATTTAATGTTCAAAGCTCCAATGACAACAGATGATATCATGAGACTGGCTCTACTGATGGTGGGGTTGCCCTCCATTCCTCATGATAGCGGCATCCACGTACCGGGAAATGGAATCCGTAAGGTTCTGTTTGCTCTTGATGTGGACACAGGCGTTTTAATGGCTGCAAAGCAAATGGGGTACGATGCCGTTATTGCTCATCATCCGCTGGGATCTTCTGCCATTACCTTTCCAATCGTTTTGGATCAGCATGTACCGCAGATGATGGAAGCCGGAGTTTCGGAGGACGTCGCTCACCAGGCTATTGTGGCGATTAAGGAAAAGAGAGAAGTTGCCGCCCATGCGGCGAATAATCACCACGTAGATTCTATCGCGCGTTTGATCGGGATGCCCTTGCTCAACATCCATTTTCCGCTTGACCAGATTGGGCGGATTCGTATGATGAACGCCATTAGCACCCATGCAGGGGATCAACCCAGCGTCGAAAAAGTGGTCGAAGCTCTCTATACGCTGCAAGAGTTCAGAGAATCGGATGTGCCCATTGCCGTTCGAATGGGAAGCGAAACGAATATGGCCGGAAAGATGGCTATTTCTCACGGAGCCGGCACCAACGGCGGCGTGGATGTTGCCAGAGCCTATTTTAATGCAGGTGTCGAAACGTTGATCCAAATCCACGTCAATTACGAAGATCTCGTCAAAATCAGAACCTACCCGGAATCGCGCAATCTTATCATTACGGGGCATGTTGCGAGCGATCTTTTGGGAATCAATCCCTTTATCGAGGAATTGGAAAAAAGAGGCGTTACGGTGGACCGCGTAAGCGGACTTTAAGTTTTAGTCTGCGAAATAGAATGAATAAGAGGGGCTGTGCCATAGCGCGTAGCTCCTCTTTATCTTGTCCCGCCCGTCACTTATTGGGGTGAATCCTCCGGTAAAGATGCCACGAATATATCGTTCCGGCAATGGCGAGCAAGAACACAAGAGCGCACAGGATCATAAGGCTCCAATAATTTGACAGGATAAAGGATAGTGCAATTCCTAGAAATCCGATTCCTACCATACAGTAGCCGCCAAGTCGATTCGTCTTCGCCCAAACCTCATCATCGCGAAGCGTCCACGGCGTTCGTAATCCCACCACTGCGTGCCACGGGTTATCCATGCGCTTGCATTTAGGCATGAGGTTTCCCATAAATAGGAACATGACGCCCAGCACAAAAGTAATAATTCGAATTGCAGCAGTTTCGTTTATATTCATAGTATTTATGCTCGAAAAATACAGCATTGCCAGGGATAAAGCCCCAAAGCATATGCTTAATATAAAGCCTATCTGTACCAATATCTTGCCGTTTTGTAAACCGCGTTCAGATTTTTTTGCGAGAGAGCGGCTTAGTAAATTCAATGTGACAGCGATAGCAATTCCGATCACAGGTAAAATCAGCATTTCATATTTAGAGCCGTACCGCGTGACTTCTCCACTAAAATTATAATGTAAAGGTATCACGCTGGGTATATTAGGCATCAATGACAACATTAGGCCCAAGGGCGCAATTAACACCAGCCAGTACAGCACCTCTTTTAATCTAGCGTTCATTTCCTTCCCCTCCTCTGAAATCTTGAAGCCATAGCATAATTTCTTCAAATACCGAAGTATTTAGCTCGTAGTATATGAAGTTTTTAACTCTTTCCTCGCTTATGAGCTCAGCTTTTTTTAATTGTGAAAGATGATAAGAAACAGTAGCGCCTGTCATATCGAATTTAGAGGCTATATCCCCGGCAGATAATCGGCCGTTTCTCAGCAATTGTAAAATTTCTCGCCTTACAGGGTCAGATAATGCTTTGAAAGTTTTCGCAAGCGACATCTTTCCATCCCTTCTATTTAGAAAATTTTCTAAATAAATTATAGCACGACTGGAATTGGAGAAGCAAGAAGTATTTAGATTTTTTTCTAAATGGTTTTTCATCCATGCTGATTTTGATGTAAGCATGGATGTTAATGTTAAAGAGGGGCTGTGCCATAACGCACAACCCCTCTTTCTATCCTTAGATCTATGGTTATTTTGCTTTTCCTTGATTCGCGACGGCCGCCGCTGCTGCGGCCACTGCCTCTGCATCCCCAAGATAGCGTTTGCTGATGGGGTGCAGATTGGCATCCAGGTTATAAAGCAACGGGACACCTGTGGGGATATTCAACTCCAGAATTTCCTCGTCAGAGATCTGATCAAGGTATTTAACGAGAGCGCGAAGGCTGTTCCCGTGGGCCGCGATGATGATTTTTTTCCCCTGCGTGATCTGCGGTTTGATGAATTTTTCCCAGTAGGGAACGACGCGGTTGACGGTATCCGCGAGGCATTCACCGGAAGGGATTTCTGCCGGGGAAAGATCGGCGTATCGGATATCAAACCTTGGGTGCCGCTCATCATCCAAAGATAGCGGCGGAGGCGGGGTGTCATAACTGCGGCGCCAGATCTTTACCTGCTCATCGCCATACTGAGCTGCTGTTTCCGCCTTGTTTAGCCCTTGAAGGGCGCCGTAGTGGCGTTCGTTGAGATGCCAAGATGGGGTGATAGGGATCCACATTAGCTCCATTTCTTCAAGAACGACCCAAAGGGTCTTAATAGCGCGCTGCAAAACAGAGGTGAATGCCAAATCAAAGGTAAATCCCTCTTTTTTTAAAAGCTGACCTGCGGCGGATGCCTCTTGCAATCCTTTCTCCGTAAGGGGGACATCTGTCCACCCTGTAAAACGATTTTCTTTATTCCACAGGCTCTCTCCGTGTCGGATCAGTACTAGCTGGTACATTCTATCGACTCCCTTCTTGCTCTTTGATTCACTTCTCTTTCCAGTCTATATACTATCCTATTTAAATATAGTGTGACAAGTAAAAGAGAGGGGATTAAAAGCATCATTGATGCTATGTTTTCTGCGTGGTAAGATAGAGATGTTATTTTAAAGAGTGTATGGGAGTGATTTGGATGGCGGTGAAAGTGTACTCGACAGTAAGTTGCCCTTGGTGCGTCAAAGTTAAGGAATACTTGGATTCCTTAAAGATTGCTTATGAGAATGTCAATATCGGTGTGGACCGAGAAGCAGCTCAAGAGCTGGTCAAAAAAACGAGGCAAATGGGAGTTCCTGTGACTCAGATTGGGGAACAATATATTGTCGGCTATGATCCGGATTCAATTGTTTCTGCGCTGAAAGATGAGGGATTACTTTAAGAGCAGGCATTTTACGTGTTGCCATTTATCGTTTGTATATTGACAGGGGGTCCTGAAAATGTTGGGTAACTTTTGTGTAGAGGGAATGCATTTTCATGCGTTTCACGGTGATTTAGAGGTTGAGCGCGAGTTGGGACAGGTTTTCTCCATTGACATCTCGTTGTCCTATGAGATTACGAAACAGTGCATGGATCAAAGCAGCAGTTCCTCTCTTCGCGGTGCAGATATTTATGACCATATCAAATCCATCGTGATGGGTACGCGGTATAAATCTTTGGATGGGCTGGCTCTCACTATTGCGAAAAATATTTTTGAAATGTCTGCTGTGGTACAGGCGATCGAAGTGACAATTTCTCGCCGCCAACTCTTCATCGCAGGTGATGTGGAATCTATCGTCGTTGGAGTTGCTGTCGAGCGCCAAGATCTGATGGGAGCTTAAACATGCAGAGCCGAAGGGGACTCCGTTTCTCTTTTGGTGCTGCAGGTGATGCACCCTCTCGATGTTCCTGTGATTTCCTTGAAGGGGCATTGGATTGGCTTCGAAGTGGCGGCGATGGATTAGGTTGGTTTGATCTTCCGGATTTGGACAGTGCTTCGATTATGCCTACAGCTGAATGGTTAAGAACGTTTGATTCCATCATTCACGTGGGCATAGGTGGTTCCGCCTTGGGTAATTTAATGTTGAACCAAGCTCTGTTGCCGGAGTTTTATAACGAACTTCGGGCAGATAAGAGAGGTCCCCGCTTTTATCTCGCGGACAACCCCGATCCCCAAAAGGCAAACGCGATTTGGGAGCAGGTTCGCGGTTCGCGCTGTGCGCTTGTTGGCGTTAGCAAATCCGGTGCTACGGCGGAGACCATGTCGCAGTTTTTGTGGTTCCGCTCGAAGATACAGGAAGAGTGCGGTGCCGCGGATGATCGGATTCTGGTCATCACGGATCCTGAAAAGGGCGTTTTTCGTGCGTTTGCATCGGAGACAGGATGCCGCTCTCTTGAAATCCCCTCATCGGTAGGGGGGCGTTATTCTGTTTTATCCGCAGGGGGGCTCGTTTCTGCTGCTGCGCTGGGCATCGATATTCAGGCATTGCTGGCAGGTGCCGCAGCAATGAGGGCAAAGATTATCTCAACGGATGCGACAGCCAATCCCGCTTATCAGTTGGCGGCCTTGCATTATTATCATGAAAAATTGAAACGACCTATGGTGGTGTTGATGCCTTACTCCAGTCGGCTAGAGCGATTTGCCGAATGGTTTGCGCAGTTGTGGGCAGAAAGTATTGGTAAAGACGGAAAGGGGACCACTCCCATTCGCGCCTTGGGGGCGATTGACCAGCATTCTCAGGTTCAGCTTTATACTGATGGCCCGGATGATAAATTATACACGCTGATTTACGTGAAGAATCATGGTGTGGAGATATCCGTTCCGGCAGTAGCGGATACCTCGCTTGAACCCCTTGCTTATCTTTTCAATCAGAAAATGGGGGAGATGTTGGGGTTTGAGGCCAAGAGTACGGCTGCAGCTTTGATCAAAGCAGGGCATCCTGTTGTTTGGATAGAGATGGATGAGATAACGTCCTATTTGATGGGGCAATTGATCTTTTTTTATGAGTGTGTAACGGCCCTGACAGGGCGTTTAATGGGAGTCAATCCATTTGATCAGCCCGGAGTTGAGCAGGGAAAGCGCTATACCTATGGTTTTATGGGGAGAGACGGTTATAAGCCTCATGCGGAAGAGGCCACTTCTCTTTTTGGAAAAATCGAGCAGGAGATCCTTGAATTCTAATATTAAAAAGGATCATTTCTCTGTTTTGAATAAGAAAAAGGCCATTAGGGTGAGAGGGATTTTCCTAATGGCCTTTTTTTATTTGACCAGAACAACGCCGAAGTTATCATTTCCGTTCATCAAGACGTAGAAGGATCCGCGGTAAATCCTTATCGCAGGGTGGGGACCGAAGGTATACGGTGTATCATCAAACCAATCGATGTCGTAAATATTTTTATTCTCGCCTGCAAACACCGGCATATAGAGGACCTCGTCAGTCTCTAGATCCGAGAAAAAATGTGTGCCATAGGAAAGCTCCGGCATTTGCCCCGATTGAGCAATCCCGACCTCTACAATACAACAAACACCTGCAATTTCATTATAACGAACGGGGACGCCCAGTTCCGGATTGCTCGACCCCACACGCCCCGGTGCAACTAAAATGTAGCGTGTCGATCCCAATGTTGCGTTAACGGCCCCAACGGCGCGTGCTATTTCTTGTTTTTCTATGGTGCTGCAGTAGATTCTGGAGTCTACGAAGAGAAGAACGGGAATATTGCGCAGCGTCCCGTCTGTAACCATGCGGTCAGCCTGAAGGATAGTCCTGCCATTTTTTTCATTAGGAGAGAGGGCATTGATTGTGGGTGCCCGATTGATCCATAAGGGGCGAGATTGAAGCAACTCCAAATGATTTTCCGTTGGTTCGTATGCAAACTCCGTGTCTGCATGAGTGCCCATTTTACTCTCTAATGTCCGGAGCATAGCCTTCATCATTATGAAAAAATCTTTGTTTTTTCGGCTGAAGTCTTCAAAGGGAAGGCACACCTTCGTTTCCCCTGCAATCACGGTGCTGGAGCGATCCAGAGGGAGGAAGTATCCGTTTTCTTCGTCGTAAAAAAAGAGGCTTGCGTAATTGGCGAGATCAGGATGCCAGCGGAAGGCTTCTCTCCATGTTTTTTTGATATCAACGGTTTGAATCTCGCCTGTCCCTTTTGTCAGAGCATGAAAATATTCTTGGGAATGCCTCATGATTTTATACGCCGTTCCTCCATCTGTTCTGATGGATGGATTTGTCAGAGAAAAAGTTCTGGCGTAACCGCGTTTTGTGCTCATCGTCCCCAGTCCGAAAACGAGGCGTATCATCCCGTCTTCGTGGCGAATGCGTGTGCTCCAACGTCTGCTGTTATAGGAAAGACCGACCCCTGCCGTTGTCGGATAGTAGTAATCGCCTCGCCATTTACCGGAAACCCTCATGGCTGCTATCCCCATTGAATCATTCCCCAACCCATGTTTTTTTCTGTAACTGCTCGCGTTGGGGAAGTAAATACGGGCATACACTCGTTTGATTTGCTCCTCCACTGCTTGAGTTCGTACTTCCAGCGATGCTTCATCATTTGGAAGGAAAGAGGACATGTATTTGCCGGCGAACGAGTGTTTCAGGCAATCCTCCAGAAGAGAGCTGCTTCGTATCGCTATGGGGTCTCTCATCATACTGAGAAAAGAGCCAAGATCCTCCTTGATTCCGGAAGGAAGGGGCATTTGTAAAAAGACTTTTTCAATATCTTCCGGAGCACCCGATTCTAGGAGTTCCGGATTGTTAATACGAGAGATAAACTCCTCGAAGATTTCTGCGCTTAAAAAGCGAGAGGGCGGTATTGTGATGGATCTCAGCGCTTCATCATTTGATTCTTTCAGCACTTGTCGAGCGAAGAGCAGAGAGCGCCCCTTACCTCCGATGGAGCCCTTCCCAATAATTAAAGGGGAGTAATCGGAATAATCTGCGGGATTCCATGAGAAATACGTCTTCTGAACTTCTGTGTTGTTATTCGTCATCAGAGGAGTTCTCTCCTTTTCATAATTGTTTCAGTCAGCAGCACTAAGATGGCAAAAAAGATTCGATCCAAATATCGTTTGCATTAAAACATCTCAGTGCATGCACCACGTTGCTTTTAAGATCGGGAAATTGGAGGGCCAAGGTGGAAACGGTTTCCTTTATTTTTGCCCGCCCAGTATCAGCAGCAAAGGGACACTCTTGATTGAGCACGGGTAAATCAAGTTTTTTTACTTCCGCTGAAATCTCTGCTTCATCAAGATACACCATCGGTCTCACCACTCGTATCTTACTACGATTCATGTACATATGGGGGTGAAAAGTTTTTAAGTGGCCTGCATAAAATAAGTTGAGAAAAAGAGTCTCAATCGCATCATCTTTATGGTGTCCAAGGGCAATGCAATTGCATTCCAGTTCCTTTGCTCTGCTTGCAAGAATACCTCGCCTAAGGTTAGCACATAGGCTACAGGGAGAACGCTCCTCCCGCTTTTTTATGATATCAAAGATGGGGTAGTGGACAATATCAAGCGGAACCCCCAGATTGCCTGAAAAATTTATCCAGGGTGAAAGATCCAAGTTTTTATCGGTGCAGTCAATCATGGTCGCACGCAAAGTAAAAGAGACAGGGCTTTTTCTTTGGAGTAAATTTAAAGCAAGCAAAAGAAGCATGCTATCCTTTCCACCGGAAAGACCTATAAGAATAGAATCTCCTTCGCGGATCATTTCAAAATCATGGATGGCTTCTCCAAAGGCTTTTCTGATTTTACTGCTCAGCTGTTTTATCATCATAGAATAGATTCTCCTCGGTGTTTTTGAAAGATGGGTATATCAACCCAATAAAATATGATACCAAATCCTTCATTATTCTTCCTCTTTTTTTATTTAATTTATTGGCTATAATAAGGACGCTGTTCTATTGCAGGAGGATCAAATGCCCAAGAAAGAGCTTAACTCTAAACTTCAGAATGTCTTAGACCAGACAAATGAGTTTCTTAACTACAGCATCGATCATGTTGTAGGTATTCGTGATGATGTGTTGCACGGCTTGAAGGATCTGCATGAAGAGCTGTCACGCGTCCGTAATGACGTATCGGAAGTGGTCGATGCCACGGATGCTGTCGCGCTTGCCTATCGCAACGCAAGAAAGCTGCTTGCGGATGCGGAGGGGCGAGGCGATGCTCTTGCCCAGGCAAAGGCGTATGATGAAGCAGAACACTATATGAAGTTACGATCAAGCTTTGAAGAAAGAGAAAAATACCTTCGCCGTCGCCGGGATGATTTGGAACGTGAAAAAGTTCGTATGGGACGGATCATGAATCATAGCACAGATATGATGGGTAAATTGCGTCTTGCTGTGGAGATATTGCGCAATCGCGTCGAAAATATGGCAAATATAAGTTCTGAACGGGACCTTCGGATGGTTGTTTTTGCATTGCAGTTTGCGGAGAGGGAAAATGCTCGGCTGGCTCGCGAGATACACGATGGCCCTATCCAACAGTTTGCAGGTGCTATTTTGCTTTTTGAATACCTGGAACGGCTGGTGGATGCGGATAAGTTTGAAGAAACTAAGGCGGAGGTAAAGAAAATAAAGGGGCAGCTTAAAGATGCGCTGGGCGATTTCCGTGGGTTTTTGCTGCAGCTGCAACTCGTCGGTCTGGATAAGGGCATTGAGAAGGCTTTTTCCCGTTTAGCTGAGAATTGCAGAGAACGGTACGGCGTGAAGGTTTTAATAGAAATGAAGGGAGAGAAAGAGGAATTCCCTTTGATGTTACGGGCAAATGTTTTCAGAGTGCTGCAAGAAGCAATATCGAATGCCATCAGACACGGCAAAGCAACGGTTATTAAAATAACCGTTCTCATTTCACCTGAAAAGGCAATTTTTACAGTCATGGATAATGGAATTGGTTTTAATGTCGATGACGGGAAAAAACAAGCAGTGCAGCGAGGTTCTTTTGGGCTTTCCAATATGGCTGAGCGCATCCGTTTTGCCAATGGTCATTTTAAAATAGAAAGCACATCGGGGAAAGGAACCCTGATCAACATCGCTATTCCGCTCAAGGAGGGTTCTTAATGAAAAAGATTCGAGTTGTGCTCGCTGATGACCATCGGTTGTTTCGAGATGGATTGCGTCGTCTTTTGGAGCTTGAGGCGGATATTGAAGTCATTGGCGAGGCAAGAGATGGAGTAGAGGCGATTGAAATTACACGTAAGCTTTTGCCTGATCTTCTTCTTCTCGATGTGAATATGCCCCATAAGGATGGCGGTGCCGTTGTTCGCGAACTTTCTCCAGAGCTTACGAGAGTGAAGTTTGTAGTGATCACAGCCTATGATGATGAAGAGCACCTTGCTGATTTATCATCTGCAGGCGTTGACGGTTACGTATTAAAATCATCAGGACTTTCGGAGCTTCTCTCCGCTGTTCGCTCTGTTGCTCGAGGAGATCCTTACGTGGATCCAAAAGTTGCGGGGAAATTACTGTCCTCATTCCACAAACACAAGGAGGAACGCGATCAGTTAACGGATCTGACTCAAAGGGAGAAAGAAGTTCTATTCTGGCTCTCTCAGGGGTACAGTAATGCGGAAATTGCAGCGAAAATGGTGCTTTCAGAGAAAACAGTCAAAAATCACGTCAGCCATCTGCTTCGGAAGCTCGATTTAACGGACAGGACGCAGGCAGCCGTCCTGGCTTGGAAGATGGGGCTTGCGCAACGTGCGGAAGAATTTATGGATCCTATTAATCTGTTGAAGTGACGATGGCTTGATTCTCTGATAAGGCGAAAGAGACCTTCTCGTTTTTTATGCATGAACCCGTCCTGTACAGTTGTTCCATTGTGGGCTGTTGAATAAAATCCTTAAAAGGGGAAGAGAGCGGCTGTAAGGAACTAGCCGCTCTCTTCCCCTTTTAAGGAAAGAAATTGTTAGGCGGATGATTTATCAGAAAAGAATTTGCTCATGCTCGCCAGTTGTTGGTTTAGCTTGTACATCGCTGTTTCCATATCAGAGTAGCGTTTATAGAGGTTTTCCTGCCTAGCCTTGAGTGTTTTGTCCATATTGTTGATTTGCTTTGTCAGAGTTGCTATTTGATCATCAATAAAATTGACCTTGCTGGCCACTCGTCCCTTGATTGCCGTTACCCCGCCGACAAGATTGCTGCTTGAATCCACGATATTCCCGATATAGCCATCTACCTGGCGCATAAAGGTTGTCATCAAGGTGGAAAGCGCCTGTGGGTTTGCCGTCA
>JAGPAO010000104.1 GCA_018063805.1 Synergistaceae bacterium
TCCCCAAAGAAGGGAATACCTTTGGAAAGAGCTGTTCTCCTCCCATCAAAACAATCAAAACGGCAAAGGGGATAAACAGACGAGGGGTGAGCGGCGTGCTCTCCATACGGACCAAATCGGCTTCCAATCCCGCCTCATCAATACCGCCTTTTTTCCGCAGCGCCGGCAAAACAAGAAGCACCACGGTAAAAAGAGCCAGCGGAATCGTCGCAGCCAATAGAGGAAGAGCAAAACCCACGTACGGCATGTCGATCCCTCCCCCGATAATCATGACGGGGATGTTAATCGGAGGGGCAATCATTCCATAAATAGCCCCCATAGCGATAAAAGCGGAGGCCTTTACGGAGGAGACACCCAACCGCAGCAATACGGGAGCCACCAACGCACCCGTCGTCAAACAACAGGCGGTCGAAGACCCCGTCAGCATACCGGGAATCATCACCAAAAACATAACTCCCGAGCTTAGCATCAAAGGGGAGTTGCGGAAGCGGCGAATCATCCAAGCCGCTACCGCCTCCATCAGTCCGATGGCTTGCACAATGCTCATAAAGATCATCGCTGTCGCGATAATCAGAATGGTGTCAATATAACCAAACATCCCCTCCACCAAATGGCGCAGGGGAAAACCAAAACCTGCCAAGAGGGCACCCAACATCGCAGAGACAGACATCGCAATGGCGATGGGCAACTTAAAAGCAAAAGCACCCACCGCAAAAGCGACGATCATGGCAAGGGCGTAAAAGCCCTCCGGCCAGAACCATTCCATCGTCATAACGAGACTACCGGGTAACTCCCCACTCTTTAAAGGCCTGTTCCAGCGGGGTAACCGTGGCCTGGATGTTCTCCACTTCGATCAGCTTAGCCGTTTTTGCCTTTGACTTGGTGAAAATTCCGTCCAAGTTTCCGCCTTTTACAAGAATCACTCTGTCTCCAAGCGGTGTCGCAGCCTCAACAAAAAGATCCGTCAAAGCCCCGCGGCGACCCTCTCCGCCTACGTGCATAATAAGGATTTTCATTTTTTTCTTTTTTGCTGCATTGATCAAAGCCAAGCTGCGCTCTTTTTCCTGGTTCTTATCAATGCCTGCCGCACCCAACCCCTTGGAACTACCGCCGATAACCGCGATCAGGACTTTCTGATTCGTCAGTGCTTCCGGCTTCATCATCGCATCATAATCGGGCGTGATCTTCATTTTCTTCATCAAGACCTTAACCATCATTCCGTCCGGGCTCTGCCCAACCGAAGTTACAGCCACATCAGAAGCCAAGGCCACCTGTGCTACGAACAGAGAAAAAACCAACAGCGCTACAAAACCAATACCCATCTTTTTCACAATAACTACCTCCCTTAATTTGAGTGCAACGTCTGTTACCTACCTGTAACCTACGCTATCATCATAACGCTATTCATAAAATAGTCCATGTTTTCACCTTATTTCCCACGGGGAACAAAGCGGAGCTCTTGCACAACGGCTGTGTTTCTTCGGTAGAGAAAAGAACGTGACTCGAATATTTACCTTTATTTCACGGAAAATTAATTTTACCTTTACATAGCCCCTGTATTCTCTATGGGTAGTTATCATTTTTGAAGGCAGAGGCGATAGTGAATGAAAAAATTTTCAACCCCAATCATATTGGGAGTACTATGTGTCATCGCAGTAGCGAGCGTGTTATACGTTGCACCCTATCTCAAAGAGAGCTCATCTCCCACACAGACGGCTCGGAAAAGCTTAAACGAAATGAGTCTTGAAGAAATCGTTGCGGAAGCAAAAAAAGAAGAACGCGTTGACTCTGTTGGCATGCCCGATTCTTGGGCAAACTGGGGAGAAACGTGGAAGGATATTGAGCGGACATATGGGCTTAAACATTCAGACGTAGATCTATCCTCTGCTGAAGAACTTGCCGTATTTGAGGCGGAAAAAAACAATGCGACAAAGGACATCGGTGACGTGGGGCAATCGTTTGGGCCTCTGGCCGAAAGCAAGGGGCTGACCATTCCTTTTAAGACAACGTACTGGGAAAGCATCCCCGATTGGGCTAAAGATGATGATGGAGATTGGATCATTGGCTACTACGGCACAATCACGATTATTACAAACCGCAAACTGGTACCCACCCCTCCCAAATCATTCGCCGACATCTTAGAAGGCGATTACATGGTAACAGCGGGTGATGTCATGAAGGGGACACAGGCACAGTGCGCCGTTCTGTCCGCCGCAATAGCAAACGGAGGATCGGAATCAGACATCACCCCCGGGCTTGAATTCTTCAAAAAGCTGGCGGAGCAAGAACGTCTGGACAAGGGCGAAGGCAATATGTCCCGGCTTGAAAAAGGTGAAATCGCCTGCTACTTTCTTTGGGATTTCAACTCTCTCGGTTATAGAGATCAATTCAAGAAAAACAACGCAAAAGCAGAATACGACATCGCCGTTCCTTCCGATGATTCTGTACAAAGCGGCTACACCACCGTTATCAATGCCTATACCAAGCGCCCGCATGCTGCGGCCTTAACAAGAGAATTCATTCTGAGCGATAAAGGACAAATCAATCTGGCGAAGGGTTACGCAAAACCCATTCGCAGTGACGTCAAACTACCGGAGGATATCGCCGCAAAGCTCCTGCCGGATGAGCAGTACCAAAACGCAAGACCCATCAAAGACGCGAAAGCATGGGAAGAAACCGTTAAAACCCTTGGGATGAGATGGCAGGAAGAAGTGCTCGCCTATTCAAAATAGAGACTGGAAGGCATTATGGTGAAGAGCGCGTAGGGATTATTACCCATTACGTGCTCTTCACGCATCAGAAAGGATAGGACTGCTATGCACAAAAAAAAGACATACCTCTTCGCGTTGCTCCCTTTTTTCCTAATAGTCTTTTTGTTCGAAATTCTCCCCATTGTGATGTTGTTATTCCGAAGCGTCATGCCGGAGGGAGAGTTCGGGTTTACTTTAAAGCATTACAGTGATGTTTTTTCAAAAAAACTATACCAGATGGCGATCGCAAACAGCATTATCGTGTCGGTGGTTTCGTCGCTGATCGGAATTATCGTTGGTTTTTTCGGAGCAAACGCCATGCAAAATACGAGCAGAAAAAACAGTGTGTTATTCACCAATCTATTAAACATGACATCTAATTTTTCCGGAATCCCGCTGGCATTCGCTTTTATTATTATGCTTGGAAATGTCGGTGTTTTCGTTGTTATCGGGAAACATTTCGGATGGGAATCGCTCGCACGGTTTAACGTCTACAGTTTAACGGGACTGTTGCTCTGCTACGTTTATTTTCAGATACCACTCGCTACCTTATTATTACTGCCCGCTTTTGAAGGCTTAAAAACCGAATGGAGAGAATCCGTGGAGCTTTTAGGCGGCGGGGCCATGAGTTATTGGCTCCGAGTGGGATTGCCTAACTTATTCCCCAGCCTGCTTGGCACATTCAGCGTTCTGTTTGCAAATGCCGTTGCTGCCTATGCAACCGCCTATGCCTTAATGCAAAGCGGTTTTTCTTTGCTTCCCATACGCATTGCAGAGCAGTTCGTAGGAGACGTGGTTCAACGCAAAGAATTTGGCTCTGCCTTGTCCGTGGTCCTTATGTTTTTGATCATTCTCGCCGTATTAGTCAATCAATTCATACTGAAGATAAACCGCAGAGGTCTAAATGATGAAAAAGCCGACGTACTATAGTTCTTCATCACTAACCCTTTTGGTTATCAGTTTTTACCTGGTCCTTCCTCTTTTCCTGACGTTTATGTACTCCATATCCGTTGAATGGATGGACATCCTGCCATCAGCGATAACATTCCGATACTATGAGCAAATTTTTGCCGATAGTATTTTCTGGGTTTCACTGGTTCGGAGTGTTATTATCTCCATCGTCCCGGTTGTATTGACCGCGCTGATCCTCTTGCTCGTCATGTATGTCGTTGTGGTTTACCACCCGCAAATGGATAAATACATACAGATTTTCTGCACGATTCCCTATTCTATCCAGGGTATTATTCTTGCCATAAGCGTTTTATCTCTGTACTCCGGAGCACCGGCTCCTTTCTCAAATAGAATCCTTTTGATGGTGCTTACCTATTGCATTATTATCCTGCCCTATATGTACCAGGGAATCAAAAATGCATTGGAAAGCATCGACGCAAAAAGCATTCTGGAGACCGCTCAAATCCTCGGGGCAGGCAAGTTTTACTCTTTCTTCTTTATCATCCTGCCCAACATTCTATCCGGAATCGTTGTGTCGGTACTATTGTCGATCGCTATCATTTTCGGAGACTTTGTTATCGTCAATTCAGTTGCGGGTAACTACTACTTTACCGCTCAGATGTATCTTTTTAAATCGATGTTTGCTTCCGGACAAAAAGCTTCTGCTGTTGTTATTATCCTGTTCCTCGCAACATTGACCATTTCCTGTGCTGTGCTTTACCTGAAGGACAAGCATCAGAATACAATACGGAGGCAAAAGTAATGAATTTCATCGAGTTCCGAAACGTAGAAAAATCCTTTGGCGACAATAAGGTGCTGACGGATATCAACTTATCTATCGAAAAGGGGAAGCTAATCACGTTGCTGGGTCCGTCAGGATGCGGGAAAAGCACACTCCTCCGCTGCTTTGCGGGGCTGGAAAACATGGATCAAGGAAGTATTTTTCTGGACGGCAGCGATATTACGGAACTTCCTCCAAGAGAGAGACAGATCGGCCTCGTTTTTCAGCAATATAGCCTGTTTCCCAACATGAACGTTTTTGAAAACATCGCTTTTGGTCTAAAAATGAAAAAAACACCCGCCCATCAAATCGAGCAAATGGTTCGTGAAATGATTGAAACCGTCGAGTTAAAAGGTAAAGAAGAAGAGTACCCGCATAACCTCTCCGGCGGACAGCAACAACGCGTAGCATTGGCACGCGCCATTGTCATGAGACCGAAAGTGCTCCTTCTGGACGAGCCTCTCAGCGCTATTGATGCAAAATTACGCAAATCACTGCAAAAAGAAATAAAGAGAATTCAAACACACCTCGGCATCACCACTATTTTTGTTACCCATGACCAAGATGAAGCGATGATCCTGTCCGACGTCATCCATTTATTCAACAAAGGGGTTATAGAACAGTCAGGCACTCCCAATCAATTCTACACTCAGCCCAAAACCACTTTTGCCGCAAGTTTTATCGGCAACTACAATATTTTCAGCGAGAAGGATTTTTTTGCGTTAACAGGAAAAGAAACCCACAATAAAGTAGCCATACGGACGGAAACGCTTGAATTACGCCGCAGTCAAGAAACGCTCTCCAACCGTTACCAATTTCAAGGCAAAATTATTGACTATCTTCTTCACGGAAACGTTATTCGCTACAATATTCTTGTCGGAGAAATAAAAATAGAAGCCGACGCCTTATTCCGCAGCGTCTCCCTTTTCGAAAATAACGACACTGTTTTTATCGCTGTCGATCCTAAAAATTGCATCCATCTGGAGGGGTGAGACTCGTGAAAGAGTTAGGACTCACATTTAAAGGACATTGGTTTAAAGGAAATCTACACAGCCACACAACGTATTCCGATGGGAAGTGGACACCGGAGGAAGCAGTGCAGGCTTACAGAGAAAAGGGATACCACTTTCTCGCCGTAACAGATCATGATCAATTTAGGGATCATCGGAACACGCTTAACAGCAAACAGTTCATCACCTTGCCGGGAGTTGAGGTATCTGCACTTTTAGTTGATTCAAGCACAATGAGGGTAGCAAAAGTTCACCACATGAACGCCATTCTGGGGACAAGTGAAATGCAGGCTCAAGCCTCTCTGCCCTTATTTACGCATGGTCAAAAAATCCCTCCCGTCGTTTTTGCAGATCGCTGGGAAGGTTTAAATGTCGCTCAAAAAATTTTGGATGGCTTACGTTCCCGCGGGATGATTGTCACTTACAACCACCCGGCATGGTCTCGGGTAGAAAGTGAGGAATTTGTTGATCTGGATGGCATCTGGGCTTATGAAGTCTTTAATCACGGGACTGAACTGGAAAGCAATACGGGCTACGACGAGATCCACTGGGAAATGATGCTTCGAAAAGGGAAACGACTTCATGCGTTCGCCTCCGATGATAACCATAATCATCCCGATCTTGACGATGCATTTGGCGGGTATATCGTCCTTTCCGCCCCGGAGCTTTCTCACGATGCGGTCATCAACGAACTTATCGCCGGTAACTATTACTCCTCATCCGGTGCCGCGATCAATAGCTGGTCTGTTGTCTCAGGAAAAGCCATCGTAGAGTGCAGCAGGGCGCATCACATTACATTTTATTGCGGCAATCATCTCAATGACGGAAGAACCTTTTTTGCACACGATACGGAAAAAGGCTTGAGCTATGCCGAATACGAACTCAAAGGGCACGAGTCGTACATCAGAGTTGTTTGCACGGACTTCATGGGGAAAAAAGCATGGAGCAATCCCATTTACTTGAAGGAGAATTAAAAATGCATAGCTATAAAGCGGCTATTTTTGATTTGGACGGCACCCTTGTTGATTCCTACCGGGCGTGGGAACGCGCTTTCTGTGTTGAATTAAAAAACCACGGCCTACTCATCAGCAAAGAAGAATTTGTGGCGGTTTACAAAATGACAGATGCCCAAACACGCGATTTTCTTGAGGATAAAATACGCGCGTCACAATTGAAGGTCAGCATTGAACAAGCCTACGATACGCTATTTAAGAGCATGGAATACCAGTACGAACACTCCGTCTTGCCCAAACCGGGAGCGGTTGCCTTTGTAGAGGCACTGTATCAGAAGGGAATCCCCTTGTGCGTCGCCACTCTTACACCCGATAACCTTGCGGAAAAAGTGCTGGAGCGCATTGGTCTTATTCCCTTTCTCGACTTTGTGATAACAGGAGATCATGTGGGTAAATCAAAGAAGTTTCCGGACATCTATATTGAGGCAAGCGGGCGGTTAGGATACGCTATCGGCGAAACAGCCGTTTTCGAGGACAGTTTTACGGCCATAAAGACCGCTGACAAAGCAGGATTTATAGTGTATGGCGTACACGATGAACATCAAGGATATGATTTCAATGATGCGATCCCCTACACGCAAGA
>JAGPAO010000105.1 GCA_018063805.1 Synergistaceae bacterium
AGTAATTCTCCGCCCCTCATCCATCGATCCACATCGGGAGAGTCAATAACGGAGACGGATAACAGGCTGCGATTAAGTCCGGTGCTCCCCCCAAGAAGGGAAAAGTCCGGAAAGAGCTCTCTTTTAAGCAAGTCGGCGACAATCATCTTGCATTCTCCTAACGAACTTTTTTAATTGTAATCTATTCTCTCTTAATCTGCTCGAATATGTCAATAGTTGCCATAGATTATTCTTCTGATTGGGAGTATTGTAGTGCATAGAGTAGCGTGATATCTGGATATATTGGTGTGACAATATGGAATGTTATTTTTTTAACTTATTCGTCTGTGTGTATTGGAATTAAGTTTATTGCAGGAGGGGACGAAGTGGAGCGATTTACAGCCGCGGTGCTTCAACTGGCACCGATTCACATGAATCCGGATGCGAACATTGATAAAGCGGAAAAGATGATTGGCGAGTGTGTGGAGATGTGTAGTGCGCGTTTGATTGTTCTTCCTGAGAGCTTTACAACGGGTTTTACTCCCAAGGGGACGAGGGCGGATCTTTGGAATGTCGTCTCTGAAATTCCGGGGCGGCTCACAGATCGAGGTATCGAAATCGCGAAGAAGCATAATGTTTACCTTGTTTTTCCAACGTATGAGCGAGGCCCGGGCGGTATTGTTTATAATAGTGCTGCGCTGCTTGGCCCGGAGGGTCTCTTGGGTGTTTATCGCAAAACACATCCTTTTCCTACGGAGCGTTTGACAGATGCGGGAGGGTGGACGACTCCGGGAACTGAGCCTTGTTGTATTGACACTCCTATTGGTAAAATAGGCATGGTTGTCTGTTATGATGGAGATTTCCCCGAGCTTGCGCGCGTAACGGCTCTGATGGGGGCGGAGATTATCGTTCGCCCCTCTGTGTTGATGAGGACTTCTGATCATTGGGAGTTTACGAACAGAGCACGAGCTTATGATAACCACGTTTATTGGATCGCCACGAATTGTGTGGGCTTGGATGCGAGCGGTACTTACTGCTTTGGCGATTCGATGATCGTGGGGCCCACGGGTGTTCGTATGGCGCAGTGCCGCGGCAGTGAGGAGTTTGCCTGGGCCGAGTTGGATCCCGATCCGTTGAAAACGATCCATCCCAACATTTCCGTTGCGCAGATCTTTGATCATATGGAAGATCGCAATCTTGAGGCTTACAAGACCATCTTAACAGCAGGAAAGAGCGCTTTTGAACCGGCTCAACGAATCCCCTATAGGAGGTAACGATATGACGAAACCGCTTGATGGCTTACGAGTTCTGGATTTAACCCGAGTACTGGCTGGTCCGTATGCAACGATGATGCTGGCAGACATGGGTGCGGAGGTTATTAAGATTGAGAACCCCCAAGGAGGCGATGATTCCAGGGCCTTTGCTCCCTTTAAAAACAAGGAGAGCGCTTATTTTATCAGTCTCAATCGGAGCAAGAAGAGTGTCACCTTGAACCTGAAAAACCCGAAGGCAAAGCAGATGCTCAAGGATATGGTCAAGCAAGCGGATATCTTGGTGGAAAATTACAAACCCGGGGCGATGAAAAAACTCGGGTTGGATTATGAGGTTCTTCGAGAGATCAACCCAAGGTTGATCTATGCCGCCTCCTCCGGTTTTGGGCAGACCGGCCCTTACAGCTCTCGCCCCGCCTATGATTTGATTGTTCAGGGTATGGGGGGATTGATGAGTATCACCGGTTTTGACGCCGAGCACCCCGTCAAAGTGGGTAGCTCTGTCGCTGATATTTTTGTCGGTATTTTTACGACCATAGGCATCCTTGCCGCACTGGAGAGCCGCCGCAAGACGGGTCGAGGGCAGATGGTGGATGTGGCCATGTTGGATTGTCTTGTTGCGACGCTGGAAAACGCCTTAGCGCGTTACGAGTGCACGGGGATATCGCCTGTGCCTATTGGGAACGCTCATCCCTCCATTGCTCCCTTTGCCACGCTTCCCACTGCGAACGGTTTTATTAACGTTGCGGTCGGCAACGATGTCCTCTGGGGGCGTTTTTGTGATATTTGCAACGTTAGCGAGATTAAAGAGGATGCTCGTTTTGTGGATAATAGGAATCGGGTTGCCAACTGGAATGAGTTGAAACCCATTCTTGAATCGGTTTTTCATAAAAAAACGACGGAAGAGTGGATGACACTTTTGGGCGATGCTCAAATTCCCGTCGGGCCGATTTATAACATTGAGCAGGTCGTTAATGATCCGCAAATTAAAGCGCGCGAGATGATTGTGAACATGGAGCACCCCATCGCAGGGAGCATGCGCGTGCCCGGTTTCCCGATTAAGTTTTCCGATACACCGGCTGGAATCTCTTCCGTTGCCCCTCTTCTTGGGGAGCACACGGCTGAAATTTTCGGCAAGTACCTTTCCCTTTCCGAGGAGCAAATAGCCTCTCTGAAAGAGGAGGGGGTTCTGTAGTATCAACCGGCTGTCCTTAAGGCACATGCTGGGATGCAGCTCGGACTGGCAGGACGAAACGTGCTTTAAGGTGCGTGAAGTGTATCGGCGGGTGGTGAATCTGGAATCGACAGAGGGAAAGCGATTCAGCTTAATTACGGATGAGGAGGATTTTCTTCCTCGCTCCCTTTGGGTGACGCAGCTTCCGGATGTCGAAGCAGGACAGAAATTACTCGTAATACCCGCCGTTCTGCCTTTGTTTGACCCTGTTATGACTCTCCCAAGGGGCTACCCAAACGAGAGATGGAGTGCTCTTTGGGGGGAGTGGTATGAGCTTTTAGATGAAGAATGCCTTACAGATGTAAGGCATTCTTTGGAAACAGAGGGGATCTTTTCCCTTTGCGGGCTGGGCCCCGGGGCGACTCCTGCCGGGGATGACTATATCAGCGGATGGATAACGGCGCATAGACGAATTAGGGGTGAACAATCCCCAGAAATCTCCGCTTTTTCTCGAAAATGGAAGCCCGCTTCCACAACGTGGCTCTCCGGTTGGATCATTCGGGATGCCTTGGATGGAAAAATCTGGAGTCGAGGTAAAAATATTTTGAAAGCTTTAGATGGAGATGATGCGTCTCAACTGCAAAATGCATTGAGTGCTGTTTTGACGTGGGGCCATACTTCCGGGCTTGCTTGGTTAGCCGGATTGGGAGATGGATTAAAGGAATGTATGCGTCAATAGAGAAGCTGGGAATGTAAGTAAGGAGCATGAATTTTATTTACGGGGGTGAAGTCATTGCAGTGTATGGAAATTCTTAAAGGAGCCTACTATGACAGCGTGACGCTGATGTTGGTTGCCCGTGAGTTGAACAAACTGGATGGAGTCACGTTTGCCTCCCTTTCGATGGGAACAGAGGCGAACTATCGGATTATGGCGACGGGAGGTTTCGATCTAACCGGTGTGACAGCCGGCCCGGGGGACATGATTATCGCCGTTCTTGGAGATGGTGAGGAAAACCTGACCAAAGCTCTTGCAACGGCCAAGGAGTATTTGGCCAATCCGCCTTGGAAAAAAGCCACATCCGCGGGAGATTACCGGCCTAAAAGCTTGGATGGTGCCGTTTCGATTCAACCGGAATCCAATCTTGCCGTTATTTCGGTGGCCGGGCGCTACGCCGGGGATCTTGCTAAGGATTGTATCGAAAAAGGCCTCAATGTCATGCTCTACTCGGACAACGTTTCCATTGAAAAGGAAATAGAGATTAAAAAACTCGCGAAGGAAAAGGGATTGCTCGTGATGGGTCCCGACTGCGGAACGGTGATTATTCGCGGAGTTGCGATCGGTATGGCTAACGTCTGTCCGACGGGGCCGATTGGTATGGTTGCGGCTGCGGGGACGGGTTTGCAGGAAGTGCATGTTCAGCTTGCCCTTCGCGGAGTGGGTACGCTCCACGGAATCGGCACGGGGGGACGTGATGTGAAGAGCGAAGTGGGGGGCATCATGATGCTCTCTGCGATCGAGGCCCTTCTTGTCGACGATGAGGTAAAAGTTCTGGTCGTCCTGGGGAAGCCTCCGGCAGCGGAAGTAGAGGCAAAAATCATAGCCGTCGCGGAGAAATCCGATAAACCGGTTGTGCTTGGTTTTATCGGCGGTGTCGCCCGCGGGGATCGCAAACCGGTTTATCTGTGCAGCGAGCTTGAGGAAACAGCAGCCGTTGCGGCGGCGCTTGCGACGGGTAAAGATCCCGTTGCGGCGAGAAACGATTTAGTTGAATGTCAGAAGGGTCTAAAGGCCCGCGCTGAAAAAATCGGAATCCGCAAGGGATACCTTCGCGGTCTTTATTCCGGCGGGACGCTCTGTTACGAAGCGCAGCTTATTGCCTCTTCCCTGCTGGGCGATGTGTGGAGCAACACACCGCTGAAAAAAGAGATGAAGCTTGAGGATAGCCTTAAAATGAAGGAGCACTCCGTCGTTGATTACGGGGAGGATGAATTTACCCAGGGCAAACTGCACCCGATGATCGACGTCAGCTTCCGTTGCGACCGTATCGCCGAGGAGGCAGCGAATCAAGAGGTGGGCGTCATTCTCATGGATCTCGTTCTTGGCTATGGCTGTCATCGCGACCCCGCTTCGGAGATAGCGGAAGCGGTCAAGAAGGCTAAAGGTGTCTGCGGCGATCGCATTGCCTTTGTTGCGAGCGTTTGCGGCACGGAGGGTGACCCTCAAAAAGCGAGTGAGCAACGCAAAAAGCTTGAGGATGTAGGGGTTCATATGTGTGATAGCAATGCGCAGGCGACGCGTTTGGCCGCGTATTTGTTGGGGAGGTAGAGAGCAATGAAAGATCTTCTGAAAAAGGGAGCGACTGTGGTAAACTTTGGCATGGAGAGTTTTTATGAGGATTTAAAGGCTCAGAAGGTTGCCGTTGTTCAAGTGGATTGGAAACCCTCTGCAGCCGGTTCCGATCTTTTGGCTAAATTAAAAAGACTCAAGAAGGGTGGAGAATAGTGATGAGTGTTGATATTGCCGCGGCAAATAAGGAAGCTCTGTCTCGATTGCTGAAGGGACAGCCTACGTGGGTGGGTATGGGAATTGCAAAGGATACGATCCCGGGAATGGGGGATAAAATGTTGCTGCACGCCGGTCCTCCGATGACGTGGGAGACGATGTCCGGCCCCATGAGAGGCGCTGTCATGGCTGCGTGCATGTACGAGGGGTGGGCTAAGACGCCGGAGGAGGCCACGGCCTTTGCCGCAAGCGGTGCCATCACCTTTGATCCCTGCCATCATCACCATGCCGTCGGCCCCATGGCGGGCGTCACCAGCCCATCCATGCCTGTCTTTATTCTTGAGAACAAGGAGTTCGGCAATAAATCGTATGTGAATATGAATGAGGGACTCGGCCAGGTTCTGAGGATGGGGGCCTTCAGCGAAGAAGTTATCACCCGTCTGAAGTGGATGGAATCCGTTCTTTACCCCTGCTTGGATGCCGGAATTAAGCGCGCTGTTGAAGTTTCCGGCGGCATTGATATCAAGCACATCATTGCACAAGGTCTGCATATGGGCGACGAAATGCACAACCGCAACAAGGCGGGGACATCGCTTCTGCTTCGCGCTCTTGTTCCCTATATGGTGGAGACAGTTAAGGATTCGGCGAAACTTGCGGAGACGATTCGCTTTATCGATAAGAACGATCACTTCTTCCTGAACATCGCCATGGCGGCGGCAAAGTGCTCTCTTGAGGCTGCACACGGTGTTGAGGGATCCAGTTTGGTGACGATTATGTGCCGCAACGGAACGGATTTCGGGATTAAAGTTTCCGGGCTTGGCGATCAGTGGTTTACCTGCCAGGCGGCGTTGCCGGACGTGCTTCTTTTTGCCGGTTTCACCAAGGATGATGTCAACCGCGATATCGGCGACAGCGCCATTATGGAAACCTACGGTGTGGGCGGGTTTGCGCTTGCCGCAGCCCCTGCGATTGTCCAATTTGTAGGCGGCACCCCTCAGGATGCGGCTAATTACAGCTTGGAAATGTACGAAATTTGCATCGGTGAAAATGATATTTATACCCTCCCCGCCTTCAACTTCAGGGGAACCCCGACGGGTATTGATATTTTGAAAATAGCGGAGTCGGGTGTGACCCCCGTTTTGGATACCGGAGCCGCGCATAAGATTGCCGGCAAGGGGCAGGTAGGAGCGGGAATTGTCCGCATGCCTTCCGGGGCGTTTATGTCCGCCGCAGAATCTTTTGTGGAAAAATATTTGAACGACTAGTTCACAGCGAAAAGATTGCAGAAAAATTTTTCGGAGGTGACAGTATGACCTACGATTTACTCATCAAAAATGCAAGAATCAGGGGCTCAAAGGAGAGCATGGATATCGGAGTGCAGGGAGGGCGGATTGCCTCCATCGGCAGCTCTCTTCAGGGAAACGGTGCTACCGTTATTGATGCGCAGGGGGGACTCGTAACAGAGCCCTTTGTCAACGGGCATCTGCATCTGTGCAAGGTGTACACGGTTACAAAGTTGGGGTCGGATGCGGTCAAAACCTACCATTCCAGCGGTATGGGAGGCGCGATGACCGCCATTGAGCAGGCCGCGGCGGTAAAGGCCGATTACAAGGAAGAGTGGATTATCGATAACGCACGCAAAGCTTGTAACCTCGCTCTAAAATACGGCAACCTGTGGATTCGGGCATTTGCAGACGTGGATACAAAGGCGCGTCTGGAGGGTGTCAAGGCGCTGATCAAGGTTCGGGAGGAATTCCGGGGTCGGGTGGATTTGCAGGTAGTCGCCTTCCCGCAGGATGGTCTTCTCCGCGATCCGGGTGCCGAAGAGTACGTGGAGCAGGCGATGCAGTTGGGTGCCGATGTCGTCGGCGGGATTCCCTGGATTGAATTTACCGATGAGGATGCCCAAGAACACGTGAACCGTATGTTTGATCTCGCCGTCAAGTATGACCGCGATGTTTCTATGTTGGTCGATGATGCCGGCGACCCCACTCTGCGCACCATCGAAATGATGGGCAAAGAGATGATTAAAAGAGGCTGGCAAGGGCGCGCTACGGCGCAGCACTGCCGCGGAATGGCACTTTATCCGGAGCCGTATTTCCGCAGGTTGC